>WQVB01000007.1 GCA_009781815.1 Defluviitaleaceae bacterium | reverse complement strand
CGGGAGAGGTTCATGCCCGCAAGCCAGTCTGCTCTTTGCCTAGTTGCTGCGGCTGAATATAGCCCATCATAGGTCGTGCCGTCTTTAAGGTTGGCAAAAGCATCTCTAATAGAGGCCTCCTCCATGCTAGACACCCACAGACGCTTCATAGGCTTTTTAGACTTTGCATGGTTATAAACCACACGAAAAATAAGCTCCCCCTCACGCCCTGCATCACAAGCGTTGATGATTTCTACCACGTCATCACGCTTCATCAAGGCTTTTACATTGGCTAGCTGGGCTTTTGTGTCTTCATTCACCACATACTTCCACCCGCCAAAATCTCTCGGCACTATGGGCAAGTCTTCCATATTCCATCTTTCGTATCTTTTGTCATATTCGCCAGGGTTAGCAAGGCTTAAAAGATGCCCAAGGCACCAGCTTACCAAATATCCATTGCCTTCAAAATATCCATCATGTCGTTTATTGGCCTTTACAAACTTAGCCATAGTAGCCGCTACGGATGGCTTTTCGGTTATGATTAGTTTCATGTTATTCTCCTAATTGTTATTCAACGGGCTATTTCCTAAAATTTATCGATTGCTCCTCTTTGTAATTGGGAATTGCTTGGTTCGTCATTAGACTTATTGCGGAATTATTATATATAGCTATATCATTTTCCTAGAACGTCATCCTGAGCTTGACTCAGGATCTATGTGGGTTTGTGCATGCCCAATAAGGACTTCCCTTCTCCAATTAGATCCTGAGTCAAGCTCAGGATGACGACAGAGGGATAAAGGTTAATTGTGCAACACGTCATTCCAATTTACGCTCGCATCGTCATTGCGGGTCAAGCCCGCAATGACGAAAGATGGACTCTCCTAATGACGCGTATCTTCATCAATCAACGACTCCTCCCAACTACAATGAGACTCAACCCCCAACAACTCCGCCACCGTAGCCGCCACATTGGTGATGCCAAAATCCCCATCTTTAAGGCGGATGCTTACCTCCTCATCAAACACAATAAAAGGCACGGGGTTAAGGGTGTGGGCGGTTTTTGGTGTTTTGCCATCTTTCTCAAACATCTCTTCGGCATTGCCGTGGTCGGCTGTGATTATTAGGGTTACGCCCTCATCTTTAGCCGCCTCCATCAACCGCCCAATCGCCAAATCAACCGCCGCAACCGCAATTTGCGTAGCGTGAAAATCGCCAGTGTGGCCAACCATATCACCATTAGGGTAATTTGCCCTAATAAACCCATATTTGTGAGATTTCATAGCCTTTATCACCTTATCGGTTATCTCTGCTGCCTTCATCCACGGTCTTTCTTCAAAGGGTATAAGGTCTGAGGTTATCTCCACCCAATCTTCAAGCTTTGCATCGATTTTTTCACTTCGGTTGCCATTCCAAAAATATGTAATATGTCCGTATTTTTGCGTTTCACTAATGGCAAATTGTGAAATGCCATACTCTGCAAGCGTGTGAGTAAGCACATTGTTAATCTTGGGCGGAGACACCAAGTAGTTTTTCGGCATGCCATTGTCTCCATCATATTGCAACATGCCAGCAAACATCACATCTAAGGGGTTGCCACGGTCAAATTTATCAAACTCATCCGCCTCAAAAGCTAGAGACATTTCAATAGCCCTATCTCCCCTAAAGTTGAAAAACACAACACTATCGCCATTTGTGATTTTGCCAACGGGCTGGTCATCCCTCACAATCACGAAGGGGGGTATGTCTTGGTCGATTATATTAGGGTTTGCCTTGCGGGCGGCTTCGATGGCGTCTTTAGCACTAGTAAAGCCCTCACCAAGCCCTAGCACGTGGGTTTGCCAGCCCTTTTTAACCATGCTCCAATCAGCGCCATATCTATCCATAGTGATAACCTGACGCCCGCCACCAGAGGCAATGCAGGCATCAAAACCATCACAATTAAAACTATCCAAAGCCATGGAAAGCTTCTCCACATAACCCAAAGCCGACTGTGCCTCTACATCACGACCATCTAGTAAAATATGTATACGCACCTTGGCAACACCATCTTTTTTAGCTTGCTCCACAAGGGCTATTAGGTGGCTGATATTAGCATGCACATTGCCATCAGACAACAGCCCTAAAAAGTGCATTGTGGTGTGGTTAGCAACCACATTGTTAACCAGCCCGAGCCACACGTCAGAAGTGAAAATCTGCCCGCTTTCAATGGCTTGGTTGACCAGCTTTGCCCCTTGGGGGATGATTTGCCCGCTACCTAAGGCATTATGCCCCACTTCGGAATTTCCAATATCATCATC
The DNA here is from genome assembly GCA_009781815.1 of Defluviitaleaceae bacterium. Classification (GTDB taxonomy): domain Bacteria; phylum Bacillota; class Clostridia; order Lachnospirales; family WRAX01; genus WQVB01. Next base: position 13,925 of record WQVB01000007.1, on the reverse strand, counting down.
AGAAGGCAAGCCCACGGCGTGGCCATGAGCTTTTAGTTGTATATGAGGGTGGTTTGCAAAAAGATAATCTAAATTTGGGGTAGGGGCGGTTGCAAAGGCGTTGCCTACAATGTGGCTAGACAACGCCATCCCGTCCATTATAATTAAAACGACTGGCTTCATTTGGTTTCCTCCGAGTTTTTGATTCTGGGGCTTTTTATCTCCTTAAGTTATCTCCTACTCGTCATCCTGAGCTTGACTCAGGATCTATGGGGGATAGTGCATGCCTTAATTTAGGGCTGTGTCCTTCTCCGATTAGATCCTGAGTCAAGCTCAGGATGACGAGTAGGATTAATTTTGCAACAAGTCTATTGCGGGCTTAAGTGATTGGTGAGCTAGATTAATACATAAACCGATGCATATCCTCTTTAGTGATGCCCTTGTGCATGGCCATGTTTATGGCGTTGGCTATCATGTTAGACAGCCACTTCACCACCTCTCCAATCTCCTTTGGCGTTACAAACATATCACCTACGTGGGGGGCAAGGCTGTTGCGTATAATGGCGTATTTATCTGCGTCTTCAAGGGTGTTTAGCATATTAAAAAACTCTGCCCCATCTCTAAGCTCTTCAGGGGTTTCTTCTGCCATTTGCTTTAAAAAAATCTCCAATGTATCGTTTACAAAGGTGGCGGCGTCTACAACCGTTGGCACGCCAATAGCTATAACGGGCACGCCTAAGGTGTCGTGGTTTAGGGCTTTGCGAAAGTTGCCAAGGCCGCTGCCTGGGGAAATGCCCGTGTCTGCAAGCTGTATTGTTTGGTTGATGCGGCCTATGCTGCGGGCCGCAAGGGCGTCTATAGCTATTACCAAATCGCAATTGGTTTTTTCTACAAGGCCTTTTACAACCTCCGCCGTCTCTATGCCCGTTGTGCCCATTACCCCAGGTGCTAAAGCACATAAAGGCCGTAGCCCCTCTAGCCCCTTTGGCACCATATCCATAATGTGGCGGGTTACAAGCACTTTAGAAACAACCTGCGGGCCTAAAGCATCAGGTGTTACATTATCGTTGCCAAGGCCGATAACAAGCACCGTAGCATCATTAGAGATGCCAAGTTCGCTTTTAAGATGAGCCAGCTTGTCTGTCAAAATTTCTATAATATTTTCATGAACATAGGCGTTGTTAACCTTAATCTCGGGGGATTCTATAGTTATATACTCCCCCTCAGGCTTGCCTAAAGCTTTAGAGCCTGCCTTGTTTTTGATTTTTATTGTGGTTATTTTTACATCTTCTTTATGCCATGTTGTTTCCATCTCGATGCCGTCCATGTTTAGGGTTGATGCACCCTCCATAGCCTCCGCCATTTCTAAGGCTAGGTCTGTGTATATATTTTTACGCAAAAGTATCATCTCCTTTTGCGTTTTATTATGGCTGTTTATGGTTAAAACAATACCACATACGCTATAAGGAATAAGGATTTTGACTTTTTAGGAACAAATTATCTTCGCCATTGAACCTGTAGTGAAACCATATCCCTTCATGTCATCCTGAGCCCTTGGTTGAGCCTTGCTCTTTAGGCGAAACTTGACTCAGGATCTATGAAAGTTAGTGCATGCCCAATTAGGATTGCCCTGCTCCAATTAGATCCTGAGTCAAGCTCAGGATGACGACTAGGGAGGGATGACGACGAGAGCGAATCTACAAGTTTTTAATTTTAAATTCTTTTTCAGTTTCACGCTTCATATCTTTTTGTGCTAAAGTATGCCTTTTATCATGCAGCTTTTTACCCTTTGCAAGGGCAATATCAACCTTTACAAGAGAGCCTGAAAAATAAATTTTAACAGGCACTATGGTTTGCCCGTCTTTTGCCGTGGCTCCAAGCATTTTGTTTATTTCACGCTTATGCAACAAAAGCTTACGCTTGCGGAGGGGGTCTTTGTTAAAAATGCTGGCCTGCTCATAGGGGGAGATGTGCATGTTAACGATAAAGGCCTCGCCACCTCTTATCTCTACATAGCTTTCAGATATATTGCACTTGCCAGCCCTGAGGGATTTTACCTCCATACCAAACAGCTCTATACCCGCTTGAAACTTTTCTTCTAAAAAAAAGTTAAAGCTGGCCTTTTTGTTTTGAGCGATTAGTTTATATCGCCTTTGTTTTTCCATTTCACTACCTCCTCCATACGTGTCCTCATTATAACCATTGTACAACAAAACAAAAACCTTTGCAATATTTTCATTTTAGATTTATAATACTAGCATAGAGATTTTTTACAAAAGAGAGGAAATGCATAATGCTTAAATTCAAAAGAAAAAAAGAAAAGCCCCTCTTATCACCTGTGCAAGCCCTAAGGCGAAAGGTAATACGCCTTCGCATCGCCTTCTTATCCACCCTTGTTGTTTTGGGCGTGTCCCTCTTTGTTTTGATTTTTTCTAATTTTAACTACCTACTATTCAAAACCCTAATAGCGAGAAACTATACACACACCTATACCTTAGATGAAATGTTTTTGCACCACCTTGGCTTTGTGCCTAGCAACCACGCTAGATATTTTGACAATCTAGTTATCGCCATTGTAACCCAGCAAATAAGGGAGACGGGTGGGGATGTGTACACCTACCTATACACCCCAGCCCAACGTATAGCTATGGAAGAGCGTATAAGAACAAGGGCTGCGGGGGCGGAGTTTTACGAGATAGTGGCTGGCACCGTGGTTCTACGCCTGCCAAATACAGCTCCCCTTGTGCAAAGTTTTGTTTTTGATAATAGGGCAGAGATTGGGGCATTTGACAATCTCATACTAGACCTTAGAGGTAACAACGGCGGAGAGCTTGCCGTGGTGCAAAATATAGCATCTCTCTTTCTCCAAACTGGCGACACCATAGCCTTTGATGAAACCCGCTGGAGCTTATTCTCAAGGGAGAGAAGGGCGAGGAGGCGGCATAGCGATTTTTTTGATTTTGACCACATCATCATCCTGCAAGACGCAAGCACGGCAAGCTCTGCGGAGGTTTTGATTGCGGCTCTCACATCTCACCTAGACAATGTAACAACCATAGGGGAGCAAACATTTGGTAAGGCAGTGGGGCAGGTTACATTGCCTTTGCGACAAGGCTTTGCCGTGCGGGCGACTGTCCTCAATATACAAAACCCTCAAGGGGAAAGCATACACAATATAGGCATAGCACCCCATATAGAATATAAAGGGGACGATATGCTAAGCTTTGCCATAGACAAACTTCAAGGAGGTAATATTAATGAAAGATGACCTATACGCCCTTTGGATGATGTCGCTAAAGCTAAGTGCTACAGCCCGAAACAAGCTGATGCAGCAATTTGGCACAGCTCAAGATGTTTTTGATAATGCACAATGGATAAAAGGGCAGGCTGCAAAGCATATAACGCCCTTTGCAAGTGGAGTGTATTTAGACAAGGTGGCATCATTAACCAATAGCCAAGATTTTGAGTTTATATCGCAAAACAACCCTAAATTCCCCACTCGTTTAAAAAATATTGTAGACCCGCCCCTTGGCATCTTTGTAAAAGGCAACCTGCCGAATAATTTTGACAACATGCCCACGGTAGGCATTGTAGGCTCAAGAGACAACACATTATATGGGCGAAAGGTTACAAAAACCCTCTCAAAAGATTTGGCAGCCCTGGGCTTTATAGTTATAAGCGGCATGGCAAGGGGCCTTGATGCACATGCCCATAAAGGTGCACTAGAGGCTAGGGGAGAGACCATAGCCGTGCTGCCCTGTAGCGTAGATAAATGCTACCCTCAAGAAAATAGAGACCTTTACAAGCAAATCCCTCAAAAGGGTGCATTGATATCCGAATATTTTCCAGGTACTAAAATTGAAAACTGGCACTTTCTAGCGAGAAACCGCATTATATCTGCCCTGTCAGACGCTTTAATAATCACCGAAGCCGCAACAAGAAGCGGCACCTTTAGCACAGCCACTCATGCCTTAAACCAAGGCAAAGATGTGCTTGCCGTGCCTGGAGATATTTTTAGCAAGCAATCTGAAGGCACAAACCTACTGATAAAAGATGGGGCGGTGCCTATAACATCGTATCTTGATGTGGTTGCTGTTTTAAAAAGCATGGCTCATCTAAAGGGCTTTTTCAGCAACAAAATGCCTGTTTTAGAGAAAGAAAATTCACCAATTGAAAAAATATCTCTTGCAAGTGATGAAAATTTAGTGTATTCTTGTATAAACTATGAGCCAGTGTCCATAGAATATATTGTTTACAAAACTGAGCTTAATGTTTCACAAGTAAACAAAATACTTTTTGAATTAGAGCTTGATGGTCGTGTTGTTAAGCTTCCAGGTAACAAATATATTAAGAAATGAAGAAGTCTATTTCATTGCATCATCCCGCCTTCTTGCTCATCATCCCGCCCCCTCTCTCATCATCCCATCCCCTCTCGTCATCCCGTGCTTGACACGGGATCTATGTATGATAGTGGACACCCAACTAGGTCTGCCCTTCTCCAATTAGATCCCGTGTCAAGCACGGGATGACGAGAGAGAGGGCGGCATGACGAGAAAGGAGACGGGATAACGAGAAGGGGTGCGGGATGACGAGCAGGAGATACTGGATGACGACCAAAAAGCACGGGATGACGCATAGGATGGCGTGATAACGAATTATAAAAACAATAAACCAATATAGGGGTGTAAGATTTGGCAACTAAAACAGCTAAAAAGCCTACGGCTTCAAAATCGGCAACAGGTAAAAACTTGGTGATTGTAGAATCTCCAGCAAAAGCAAAAACTTTAAAAAAATTCCTAGGCTCTTCTTATAAAATAGAGGCGTCTATGGGTCATGTTAGAGACCTTCCAAAGTCTGAATTGGGCATAAATGTTGAGGAAGATTTTGAGCCAAAATACATTACAATCAGGGGCAAGGGCGACCTTTTGGCGAAGCTTCGCAAAGAGGCAAAAGCCGCCAAGATGGTCTATCTAGCAACAGATCCAGATAGAGAGGGCGAGGCCATATCTTGGCATCTTTTGCATGCCTTGAAAATTGAGCCAGAAAAAACAAAACGCATAGTTTTTAATGAAATAACCGAAACGGCGGTTAAAGACTCGATTAAAAACGCTAGAAGCCTTGATATGAAACTGATTGACGCACAGCAAGCAAGACGCACCCTAGACCGTGTGGTGGGCTATAAAATCAGCCCCCTGCTTTGGAAAAAGGTGAAAAAAGGCCTTTCTGCTGGGCGTGTGCAATCCGTCGCTTTAAAAATTATCTGCGATAGAGAAGAAGAGATTGAAAACTTCACCCCAGAAGAATATTGGAATATAGAAGCATCTGTCGAAAATGCCGCAAAAAAGCCATTTGTGGCAAAATATCACGGCAAAGGAGACAAAAAAGTAAAGCTAGGCAACCAAAACGATGTGGATAAAGTGTTGAAAGATGTGGAAAAAGCTAGCTTTGTGGTGAAAGATATTAAAAAATCTGAACGCAAACGTAAGCCTCAACCACCTTTTACTACCTCGACTTTACAACAAGAAGCGGTAAAAGACCTTAATTTTGCCACCCGCAAAACCATGATGATAGCCCAGCAGCTTTATGAGGGTGTTGATGTTGAAGGCAAAGGTACTATCGGCCTTGTAAGCTACATCCGTACAGATTCTACCCGCATTTCTGATGAGGCTTTTGAGGCGGGCAAGGCATATGTTGTCGATAGCTTTGGGGCGGAGTATGCCCTTAAAACCAAAGCTGAGCCGAAAGTAGCAAAAAGAGGGCAAGATGCCCACGAGGCTATCCGCCCTACTTATCCACATCTTCGCCCTGAAGATGTGATAAACTCGCTGACGAAAGACCAATACAAACTCTATCGCCTTATATGGCAACGCTTTACCGCAAGCTTAATGACGCCAGCTGTTTTTGACACAGTGGCGGCTAAAATCGAGGCTGGCGGGCATATTTTTAATGCCAGCGGCTCTGTTTTAAAGTTTGAAGGCTACAAAAAAGTGTATATGACCCAAGAAGATAAAGAAGAAGAGACAAAAGGCTTGCCAAGCCTTGAAGTGGGCGAGGTTTTGAAGGTTAAAAAAATTGACCCTACCCAACACTTTACCCAGCCGCCTCCACGATACTCTGAGGCTACCTTGGTTAAAACTTTGGAAGAAAACGGTGTTGGCCGCCCCTCTACCTACGCCCCAACCATAGCCACCATTACCGCTAGAGGGTATGTGAGCAAAGAGCAAAAATCCCTCCACCCTACCGAGCTTGGCAATGTGGTAAATGACATTATGGCGGAGAATTTTGACCAAATTGTGGATATAGACTTCACCGCCAAGATGGAAGAAACCCTTGATGCTGTGGAAGATGGAGAAATGCCATGGAAAGACATTTTGCGTAATTTTTACATGCCTTTCAAAGAAAAGGTAGAGCAAGCCGCCGAAAACATCGGCGATGTGGAGATAAGAGATGAAGAGACAGACATCCCCTGCGAAAACTGCGGTCGCCTTATGGTTATAAAATTCGGCAGATATGGTCGCTTTTTGGCTTGCCCAGGCTTTCCTGAATGTCGCAACGCAAAGCCTCTCTTGGAGAGTGCAGGTGTTGCATGCCCAAAATGTAAAGCGGATGTGATGATTAAAAAGACCAAAAAAGGTCGTATATATTTTGGCTGTGAGAAAAACCCCGAGTGCGACTTTATGTCATGGAATAAGCCCGTTGGGCGACCATGCCCAAATTGCGGCGAGTTTCTGATGGAAAAAGGCACGAAAAACAAAAAGATAGTGTGTAGCAATGAGAAAGAATGTGGATATAGAGAGTAGATAACGAGAGGGGATTAAGCCATGAAAATTAGACCTTATCTAACCTTTAAAGGTGATTGTGGAGATGCAATTGATTTATACAAAAGGGCTTTTAAAACCAATACTATTGATTTAATGCGTTTTTCGGATATGCCGCCTAATCCAAATCTTCCAATACCTGATGATTTTAAAGACAAAATTTTGCAGGCTACATTAAAGTTTGGTGATGATTTTATTCGTATGTCGGATTGCGGCCCAGGCCATATGCTAAACGACCCAGAATCAGAGCGAATATCTCTTGCTATAGAAATGAGCGTAGATGACACAAAGTTTGCTTTTGAAACTTTGGCGAAAGAGGGTAGGGTAGGCATGCCTTTGGCGGAGTCTTTTTATAGTCCTTGTGCTGGAGTGGTGTTTGATAAGTTTGGCGTTATGTGGAATTTTTCTGCGGTAAAATAGAGAGGTTGTTTCTATGAAAAATACAGTTTTGATGGTTGTTGATGTGCAAAACGCAATAATGGAGGGCAAGCCTTATAATGAGGCGGATTTTATCCAAAACCTCCAAAAGCTCATCGCCAACGCAAGGGAAAATGATATTGAGATAATATACATCCAGCATGATGGTAAGGCTGGCAGCCCTCTTGAAAAAGGCACAAAAGGTTGGGAGATTTATGGCGAAATAGCCCCCAAAGCAGGCGAGAAGGTTTTCAACAAAATCTATAACAGCTCTTTTAAAGAGACGGGGCTGCATGAATACCTGCAGGGCAGGGGGATTGACTCTATCATCCTAACTGGCATGGCGACGGAGTTTTGTATCGACACCACTTGCAAGGTGGCTTTTGAGCTTGGGTATGATGTGATTATACCTAAGGGAGCAACTACCACATTTGGCAATGAAATCGTTTCAGCTGAGTTGCTAGTTAAACATCATGAAGAGAAAATTTGGAACGGCAGATTTGCCAAGGTTGTTTTGATAGACGAAGTTATGAAATAATGGATCTGAAAAAATGTTGAATTAGGTATTGACAAATATTTAGAAATGTGTTAGGATATTTAGACATGAAGAAGAAGCCTGCTTCTCACCTCCTGCTTTTTGTAGCATTGGGGTTTTAAGATTTTAAATTTCAGTCTATTTTTGAATTTTTTTAAATCTTTTGCGGGCTTTTGTTTTAAAGGCTCGCTTTTTTGTTGGGCTTTACAATTCAGGAGGTGCGTGGTAATAGCGAATTATTATATCAACGACCAAATAAGAGATAAAGAAGTTCGCCTTATTGGTCCCGATGGAGAGATGATAGGCATTGTTTCTGGAAAAGACGCTCAACAAATGGCTGATGACAAAAATCTTGATTTAGTGAAGATTTCGCCAATGGCAAAGCCGCCAGTTTGCAAGATTATGGACTTTTCAAAGTTTAAATTTGAGCAATCTAAAAAAGAGCGTGAAGCCAGAAAAAAGCAAAAAAACGTAGAGACAAAAGAGCTATGGCTTACACCTAATATTGATACAAACGACGTCAACATCAGGGTAAAGCGTGCCATAGAGTTTCTAAAAAAGGGCGACAAGGTTAAAATAACCGTTCGTTTTCGTCATGGGCGAGAGATGGGCCGCACAAATGTAGCCTACAAAATTTTAGAAGACTTTGCAAAAACTATCGAAGAATATGGCACAATTGAAAAAATGCCAAAGCTTGAAGGCCGCAGAATGTCAATGTTTTTGATACCTAAAGCCGTAAAGCCTGAAAAAAAGCCGCAAGGTCAAAACTCGAAAGAAGAAAAGCAAGACCAACAACAATAACAATGAAAAGAGGAACTTTAAATGCCTAAAATGAAGACACATAAAGGAGCTGCCAAGCGTTTTTCTATAACAGGTACAGGCAAGCTTAAACGTACGCAAGCCAACAAAAACCACATTTTAGAAAAAAAATCTCCAAAACGCAAGAGAAGGCTTCGTAAGTCTACCTTAGTTGATAAAACAAAAGAGAAAAACTACAAACAAGCGATGCCTTATCTGTAAGCTAAGCTGGTGAATTAAAGGAGAATTATAATGGCAAGAGTTAAAAACGCTTTGACTGCAAAGAAAAAACATAGAAAAATAATGAAAATGGCAAAGGGCTATTATGGTGCTCGTTCTCGCCAATATAAAGTTGCGAAGCAATCCGTTATGCGTGCTATGGCTGCATCTTATGTTGGCCGCAAGCACACAAAAAGAAACTTTAGAAGCCTTTGGATAACCCGTATAAACGCTGCTGCCCGCATCAACGGCATGTCTTATTCTCGTTTTATGAATGGTCTTAAGGTTGCAGGTATCAACATCAACCGCAAAATGCTTTCTGAAATGGCTATTCATGATGCAGCTGCTTTTACACAGCTTGTAGACGCTGCAAAAGCTGCACTCTAAACCAAATAGCCCTTTCTCTCTAAAACAGCACCATCTATCCCTAGGTCTGCCCGATTAGGGCAAAGACTCGTCTTTTTTCCACATAACCGCTTCGTCAGAACCTTCTCATACCTTTGGGCATGAGAAGAACCTGCCTCATTGTTATGTGAAAAAAATCCCTCGATATCTGATACTATTCTTAGAGAGAAAGGGCTATAAAAAACAAGCCCACAGACATTTTCTGTGGGCTTTTTTATTTACTTTTTCTTGTTGTTTCCCTTATGCTCGTGCTCATGGTTTTCTTGCGGATTTTCCGTACCTTGGTTAGGGTGTTTATTCTTATCCATCTCTCTAACCTCCTTTCGGGGCCTTAGACCTCCTCGGAAACAACTGCCGAACCAATTTTTGAACGTCCTTTGGTTGGAGCGACAGACGTGCCGCTCTTTGCACGTCGATAGCGTTAAGTGAAAAAAATTGTGTGAGGCAGTTTCCGAGGAGGTCTATTAATCTTTGGTTCTGGTACAAAAACTATTATTTTCAATTATTTGAAAAATATGTATCAAAGCTCAAATTATTTTTTTATTTTATGGCGGATTACTATTTATAACTTCTAACCACGCCATCCATAGTATCGCTAAAGCTTGCAAATATATGGTCTACAACAACTAGAGCCGCCATCGCCTCTACAACAACAGCTGCCCTTGGGGCTATTATAGCATCATGCCTGCCACCTATGCCGATGGAGGATGGGGGCTTAAAGTGAGCCTGCAAGGTAATAATCTCACCATCAGAAATGCCGCCGAGAACTCCCTTGTCGATAGGGTTGTGGTGGCTACCCCTCATGGTTGCGGCTTTTATGCCTTGGCTAATCTCCACACCTCGCACGCCACCGATAGAAGCTATAGCCCCCATCAAATCTGCCGAAAGCTTGCCAAACACAGGCTGGCCAATACCTGCTTTAAGCCCTATAATCTCACATTTGACGCTACTACCTAGGCTATCTTTCTCATTCACAATGTGCTGCAACATCTCCTCGTCAAGGGGGGGGTAGACATGGGTAGAGACGGATACATCAAGCTGAGTGAGGATTTTTTTGGCTATCACCCCAGCGGCAACCCTTGCCACAGTCTCCCTCCCAGAGGCTCTGCCGCCGCCCCTATGGTCTCTTATGCCATATTTAGCTTGATGGGTAAAATCTGCATGGCCTGGGCGAAAAATATCTTTCAAAGCTGCGTAATCTTGCGGCTTTTGGTCGTGATTATGCACCAAAAGGGCGATAGGCGTGCCTAAAGCCACTCCCTCAAACACCCCCGACAAAATCTCCACCTCATCCATCTCCTTGCGAGGGGAGGAGAATTTACCCTGCCCTGGCCTCCTTCTTGCCATATCCGCCCCAAAATCCAAAGGGTCAAGGGCAAGCCCAGCGGGGCAACCATCAACAACACAGCCCATAGCTTTGCCGTGGCTTTCTCCAAAAGTAGTTACTCTAAAAAATTTTCCGAATGTATTTGACATTTTTATCTTCCTTTGCTTGAGAAAATGTGGTATACTAATGATTATTATTTTCAAAACCGAGGTGCTAACATGCTTTCAAAAAAAATTGACCAAATTTTACAACCTTTATATAAGCGACGCCCCGCTCTTGTTTTGCTCAAGGCTTTAAGCGTGTTGGTGTCTATCATCCCTCCGCTTTTAACGCCTAGGCTTATTTACGATTTAAGTGAAGCTGGGGGAGGGTTTACCTTTCAATACATCGCCATTATTGCGGGCGTGCTTGTTGTTTTGTTTTTTCTTGACTGGCTGCAAGATTATTTTTGGCTACGTATGGAGAATGAGGGAGTGGGCCTCGTGTCTTCATTCCTATTTTCTAACGCCATTCGCAAAAGCTATTTTTATCTAAAAAACCGCAGCGTTGGCGATATTGAAAACAGGGTGATGAATGATGCTAGCATTTATGCCAACTCAAAGCTTAGCTCAAAGCCGTTGCTTTTTGTGAATATAATGCATATATCGGTTATTATGATTATCCTATTTTTGCTTGATGTGCCTATGACATTCACTATTTTGGGGTTTTCTATTGCTTTTTACCTCATCTACAGGCTTATCAACAAACATTTGCGTAAAACGGCTCTAAAAGAGCGTGAAAGCCGCTCTGAAGTGCTTACAGACTGTAACGAGATTTTGTCAGGTGCATCTACAATACAGCTATATGGCAAAGAAGAATATTTTGCCCATCGCTTTGAAAAAAGCATTGATGAATATGAGCATCTATTGCTCCGCTGGCAAAAGCTAAGAGGACTTTCTCAATCTGCAACCAGCAAGGTTGTTGGTCTTTTGCCCCTTGTGGCTATTGTCGTTGGGTTGTTTTTATATAGTGTAGATATTGGTTTTGTAGATATTAGCGACATACTAACCTTTTTCTTGCTAGTGCCTTATCTAGCGGAGCCTATAAAAGCCCTGACTCAATATAATGTTGATGCTCAAAATGCCAAAATCGTTCAAAACCGCCTTGAAGATTTGCTAACAAAAGAAGGCACAAGAGACGGTAGAGTGGTGCAAATAGACGAGATAAACAACTTTGAGTTTGTAAATATATGCTACAAATACAACGAAGGCGTTGAGGTTTTGTGGAATGTAAACTTTGACGTAAAACCTGGGGACGCCTTGGCCGTTGTTGGCCCCTCTGGAGCTGGCAAAAGCACGTTTTTACGCCTTTTGAAGCGTCAAATCCACCCTAGCTGGGGCAAAATAATGATTAACGGCTACCCCCACCATGATGTGGACGAGAAAAGCTATATAAAACGCATAGTTTCTCTCTCCCAAGAGGTTTTTGTTTTTGATGATACGGTGCGAGAGAATATAAAGTTTGGCAAAGAAGTCTCAGATGAAAGGCTGTCGGAGCTGATGCAGCTTTGTGCCTTAGACCATATAAGCCTTGATAAAAACGCTAAAGACCTTTCCATGGGCGAGACACAGCGTATGGGGCTGGCGAGAGCCTTGTCTTGTGATTATGACATACTCATTATGGATGAGCCAACATCTGAGCTTGATTTAGAAACCGAAACAAAAATCATCCAAAACCTACGCTCTATTCAAGAGAAAAACGGCTGTATTTTTATTGTGGTTACCCACAGCGAAAATGTGCTAAAAAACCTTTGCAACAAAGAGCTTCGCCTTGAAAAGGTGGATGTGAAAGCCAAAAATGAGCTTAAAGCTTCGCCTTATGAAGATTTAACACAGCAATAAGGGGCAGGCCGAAGATTAGGGCTAGGGCTATCTGTAGAGAGTTGCCTAAAATACCTACAGCAGGGGCAGATAGGGGTACTTGAAACACCAAAAGCTCCCCTAAATACATGCCAGGCAAAAGCCACAAACCGCCTAAAATGCCAGCTGCGGCGTTTAAAAAAACATTTCGTCCATCTGCCCCCTTTAGGCGGGCTACGCTTCCAAAAATAACAGCCATCAAAGGGCGAACAATAAGGTTAATAGGCGCCCAAAGAGCAAGGCCGTGGGTTAAATTAAACAAAACCATGCCAATAGAGCTGATAGCACCCATTTTTGGCCCAAAGGCGATAGACACAACAAAAACAACGGCAGTGCCTGTGTGTATCTGCCCAGTCCCAGTTGCAAAAGGGGAAGGCACACGCACAAAGGCAGTTGCCAAATATACTAAAGCCACAAACATGGCTGATAAAACCATCTGTTTAACATTGTTTTTCATTCAAATCACCATCAAAGATTATAGCAGATTTAGGCGAGATGGTCAACACTTATAGAGACGCCCCTATTCGTCATTATGTCTGTAGCAAAACTGACCCCTACTCGTCATCCTGAGCTTGACTCAGGATCTATATGGGCTAGCGCATGCCTTGATTAGGGCTGTGTCCTTCTCCAGTTAGATCCTGAGTCAAGCTCAGGATGACGACTCGAGAGGAGGCGATTTCGCTACAAGTCTAATTACGCCGAGTGAAATACTAAGAGGAGGACAACCATGAAAGACTTGATAATCAAAAACATAAACGACATCGAGCCAATCACCATTACGAATTATGAGGGCAAAAATAGCTTTATGGCCAAGCCCGTCATCCCTTGGGAGGATGTTAGCACTTGCTCTGCCGCTTTTATTGAGGTGCCTGTGGGTAAATGCTCTTATGTTAACCATTGGCACAATATTAGCGAAGAGGTGTTTTATATCATCAGCGGCAAGGGCAAGCTTCGTACTTTTTATGGCGAAAAGGATGTGAAAGCTGGGGATATGATATGCTTCCCCACGGGTGAAAAGGGTGTGCATCACATAGCTAATGCTTGCGATGTTGAGCCTTTGATCTATATTGATTTTGCCACAAACCCTAAGGTAGACATCGCCATAGAGCCAGACACCAACCAAGTTGCCATTTATGGCACAGACATACCCACGATGACCCTAGATATACCAAACAAATGGAGGATTGAATAATGAAAAAATATTTGAAATTTTTAGTTTTAGTAGCCGCAGCATTTATTTTGACGGCTTGTGATGATGGAGGCAATGGAGGGCATCGACCGCACTTTGAGCCAGCTTTGCCTTTGCAGGTGCAACACTCTCTTGAAGATGGGGTGCATATGGAGGTAACCTATGTAGACCTTGCCGCAGAGCGAGTGATGGTTACAATTTTTAACAACTCAAGCTATACTCTATTCACAGGTTTGCATTTTGTGGTCGAGGTTTTTGATGGAAACATTTGGCGTGTGGTGCCTTGGAGAGGAGGGGCCGAGGCGGCTTTTGCAGATGTGGCATATATTGTGCAACCAGG
>WQVB01000006.1 GCA_009781815.1 Defluviitaleaceae bacterium | reverse complement strand
TCAATAACCTCAAGGCCTTTGTTCATCATAGTTTCAGAGTCTATATATATTTTTTTGCCCATAGACCAGTTAGGGTGTTTTAAAGCCTCATCCACCGTGATGTTTTTCATCTCGGCCTTGGTTTTACCTCTAAAAGGGCCGCCAGAGGCTGTTAGGTAGATTTTTGAGGGGGCAGCCTCCCCTTTTAAACATTGTAAAATCGCCGAATGTTCGCTATCTACTGGCACTATAGGAGCATTGTATTGGCGAGATAAAGGCATGATTATGCTGCCTGCCGCCACTAGCACCTCTTTGTTTGCAAGGGCTATTATCTTGCCAGCTTTGATGGCCGCCACGGTGGGCGTAAGGCCTATATTGCCTACCAAAGCATTAACGATAACGCTTGCCTCGCCCATAGATGCCGCTTGCTTTAAGCCCTCTATACCTGTAGAGATTTCAACAATGCCGCCTATGCGGTTTTTAAGCTCCAAAGCCTTGCCCTCATCATAAACAACAACCAAAGATGGCTTGAAATTACGTATTTGGCTTTCTAGTAAGTCTATGTTTGAGTGAGCTGTTAGGGCTGCTATTTTTATATTTAGTTGCTGTGCGACCTCAAGGGTTTGTGTGCCTATAGAACCCGTAGAGCCTAGGATGGATATGGTCATGTGTATACCTTTCTTTTTTGGACTTAGTCATGGCTCGTCAATTTCTGCCCTCGCTCCCACCCTCGACGTGGTATCATAAGCATGCCGCCCTCCCCCACCCCGCTCGGGGCAGAAATTTCAGCATCTTGAGAGAAGGGGTGAAGCTCTCTCCTAGAAGGCGACTATGTTGATAAAACTTCTCGTCTTCATGCCAAACTACCCTAAGTCGTCATCCTGAGCTTGACTCAGGATCTATGTGGGATAGTGCATGCCCTAATTAAGATTACCCTTCTCCAATTAGATCCTGAGTCAAGCTCAGGATGACGACTTAGAGGAGCTATGGTCAGGCTGGGGTTGGTTTCGCAACAAGCCTATTGCACAGTTCCCTTTCATAGCAATGCGGATAGGAGCGAGGGGGGCGAAAAATCGGGCGTATCTGCATTACATTCCCAAAAAATGAAAATAAGCTATAGCAAAAACTGCTACAAACAATATAGAGTCGAACCTATCTAAAACGCCACCGTGGCCAGGCATAACGCCGCCAAAATCTTTTATGCCCATGCGTCGTTTGATGGCAGATGCAAACAAATCACCCGACTGACCCAAAACAGCAGCGATTGCCCCATATATTCCAAAGAGAGCCAAGCTAGCATAAGAAAAATCAAAAACAAGGGCATACATAACTGATAAAACAGCCGCCAGCACAATGCCCCCTATAGACCCTTCAACGGTTTTATTAGGGCTAAGGGTTGGTGCAAGCTTGCGTTTACCTAAAAATTTGCCGACAAAATATGCCCCTGTATCGCTACCCCAAGCACCTATGAAAATCAACCACACATAATGCAGCCCAAACCCCTCACGCATTACCAAAATAGCAGATAGGGGCAGGGTGATGTACAAAAAGCTAAAGGCGGCGTTATGCATTTTTGACCCGACGGATATAACAAGCAAAAAAGCACCTATAATTATAAAAACGTAATTTTGCAAATAAATGTAGAGAAAATCCCAAAAAAATAGTAAAGAAAATATAAATATAGTTGATGCCGCCAAAGCCGCAAAATGCACAGCTTTAAGCTTGCCAAAGCAGCGATAAAGCTCCACTTGCCCCAAAAGGGCGATTAGCAAGACAGGTACGGCTAAAGCCCACCCGCCAAAAAACAAAAAAGCAGCCAAAATAGGCAAGCCTATGACGCTTGTTATAATACGTTTTAGCATAGTATTTATCTTCCCCCAAAGCGTCTATCTCGTTTTTGAAATTGTGCTACAGCATCATAAAGGTGGCTTATTTTAAAATCTGGCCACAACACATCTGTGCAATAAAGCTCCGCATAGGCAGCCTGCCACAGCAAAAAGTTTGAAAGACGCATCTCTCCAGATGTGCGTATAACAAGGTCTAAAGGCGGGGCGTGTGCTGTGTCTAGGTGGCTTTCAATGCCGCTTTCGGTTATATCTATCCCATTTTTTGCTAAATGGCTAGCGGCTCGTACAATTTCGTCTCGCCCACCATAGTTTATAGCAATATTTAGCAACATTCCATCATTATTTTGCGTTAATTCTTCCAAATGTTCTATTTTGTCTCTCAAACCCTCTTTGAGGGCGGATGTATCGCCGATAACACGTATGCGGTTGTTGTCTTTTTTTGCTTCGTCGATATATTGCTGAATATATTCATGTATCAGGCTCATTAAATACCTTACTTCAGCTTCATCCCTCTTCCAATTTTCTGTCGAAAAGGCATATACTGTTAAGCACTCAAAACCATCCGCCGTCATAGCTTTAACGAGACGTTTTAAAGCCTGCGCACCGCTACGATGCCCCACTTCACGCTTCATAAGATATTTTTTTGCCCACCGCCCGTTGCCATCCATTATAATGCCTATATGGCGTGGCAACGGGGCGTTTAAAATATTTTTTTTACTCATTAAACAGTCATAATTTCTTTGGTTTTACCTTCAACTGCCTTGTCAATCTCGTCTATCTTTTTATCCGTCATCTTTTGAATGTCATCTTTTGCCTTTTTTAAGTCATCTTCGGTGATTGTTTTGCCTTTTTCGGCCTTTTCTGCCCCATCTACCGCATCACGGCGAATATTGCGGATAACTACCTTAGCATCCTCGCCCTTCTTTTTGATGTCTTTTCCAAGCTCTTTACGCCTATCTTCTGTAAGCTCTGGAAAAAGAACCCTTACAACCTTACCGTCGTTTGACGGGTTAATGCCAAGGTCTGATGTGGTTATTGCATTTTCGATAGCCTTTAGCATGGAAGGATCCCAAGGGGTGATTTGCAGAAGGCGAGCTTCAGGCACTGTGATGTTGGCTACCTGGTTGATAGGAGTTAAAGCCCCGTAGCTATCAACCATTAGCTTGTCTAAAATGCGGGGGTTTGCCCTGCCTGCCTTTATTGTTTCTAAATCCTTCTCAAAGTTACCAAGGCTTTTCGCCATTTTCTCTTCAAAAGCTTTTAAATCAAACATATCAATTTTCCTCCAAGGTTTTAAATTATTTTTCTACAGTAACTTTTGTACCAATTTCGTATATTTTTTCATCATCACCTGATGCACAAGTTAAAATTGCATTAGGCTCGTTTAGCTCAAAAATAATTGATAATATTTTTTGTTCTTCACAAATAGCACTTGCGGCTGTGTCAATCACCGTTAGGTTGTTTTGGATAACGTCTCTATAGGTGATATATCGCATCTTTACGGCCTTGTTGTTTTGGCGTGGGTCGCTATCATACACCCCATCAACGCCATTTTTAGCAAAAAGCAACGCACAGGCTTCAAGCTCGGCCGTTCTAATAGCTGCGATAGTGTCTGTGGAAAAGAATGGGTGGCCCGTGCCAGCAGCAAAAATAATCACATTTTTTTCAGCCATATATTTAAGAGCCGCCTTTTTTGAGAACTGTTGCGTTACGGTGCCGATTATAACGGGCGTAAGCACCACGGACTCCACCCCAGCCTCTTCAAACATATCAGATAGGTAAACGGCGTTCATCACCGTTGCCATCATGCCTATTTGGTCGCTTTTCACTTTATCCATGCCGTTTTTGGAGTTTTTACCTCTCCAAAAGTTACCCCCACCAACCACAATAGCAACCTCGGTGCCTTGGTCTATTAAGGTTTTGATTTGAGAAATAATACCAGATATAATCCTATCGTCAAAATGAAGGTGCTGTTGCTCCCCCGCAAGGGCTTCACCGCTTAATTTTATAACAACCCTTTTAAACATAATTGTACTCCTCTTCATTTAGAGTTTTTATTATGTCTAATTTATCATATTTTTTGAAAAAAGGCAAGCCCTAAGTGCTATCTTCGCCTTTTTCTTCTAGCAAATATACCGCCTACCGTTTCGCTTAAAGTTTTTTCGGCATTAGATAAGTTTTTGCACAAAGCACTCCTCTTCCTAGCTGGCCTATAAAACACACGCCTCACCCTGTTTTGCATTTTTTTTGACATTTTGACTGCTCCTTAACTAAAGCTTTGTTTTAAAGTCTATGCAACTGTTTCGGGTTATTGGCATAAATTGCTAGTATAAATTTGTTACAAAGGTATTGACTATTCTTTAAAATTGTAATAATATTTTAATAACTTAAATAAAGAGAGGTAGCACAAAAATGACTAAATATATTTTTGTATGCAGTATGATGATTTTTGCTGGGTTACTAGCATCTACAATCACTAATAATGAAGTTATTTCTGAGAGGATTTATTACGAAATTATTAATCCACCTAGCCCTTATGCTGATTATATAGCTAGATACGATGCAAACTGGTTTGATGAAGTGAGTTTTGTTTTTGCAAGAGAGACCGACGCCCGTATAGTAGACATACAAACGGGGCGTGAGTTTTACCTACGCCGCACCTTTGGGGGCAACCATGCTGATGTAGAGCCTTTAACGAAAGAAGATGCCGCCATTATGTATGATATTTGGGGCGGGTGGTCTTGGGCACGTCGCCCTGTTTTGGTTTATGTTAATGGCTATATTTTTCCAGGGTCTCTTACAAACTTCCCTCACGCAGGGCGAGATGATGCACCAGCCCTCGCTACCGTTAACAATCGCTCTGGCGGATATGGTCGAGGAGTAAACCTTGATGCGGTAAAGGGAAATGGGGTAGATGGGCATATGTGCTTGCATTTTGCAGGCTCTCTTCTCCACGGCAGCCCCGCCCGCAGCAACCCAGCCCACCAAGATGCGGTTGCAACGGCGAGAAATTACCTTCGCAATCGTTAAGCGAGGCAGGTGCATTTCTGCCCCTCGTTCCCACCCACGTGTTATGCTAAGTAGTTGACCTCTATCGCCCCGCCCCACTCGGGGCAGAAATTTTGGAAACAGGAAACGAGATGCTCAAACAGATTTCTGATGAGATTTTTCGCCCTCGTAGCGGGGTGGGGCTGGCATTGCACTATTCCCCTGCATAACACGGAGGGTGGGAGCGGAGAGGCTGGTCGCAAAAAGAAGTTCACTTTTTGCTGCTCGCCCATGCAACCGGGGGCGAAAAATCGGGCGTGATAGCACCAATCAAAAAACCTAGCCAGCAAGCTAGGTTTTTATTATTCCACTTTTTATAACCTTCCCAAAAGCTACCCCCACTTTAAAAGAGCATAATTTACCCTCATCAAAATATTTACACCTTTCAAAACAAAACCTCTTGCCAGAGCTTATCTCAACAACAGCATCCCCAAGCTCCAATGTATCAATATCTCGAAAATCTATATCCAATACAATATTTTCTTTAAACCTTGCCATGCACATGCCGTCAGGGTTATTTTTTTGAAATTGAAGAGCATCCACACTTAAAAAGCTAATATCATCATGTTTATTGCCAACAATACCCTCGTCAAGCGAAAGGGTGGCTTCCTCCACCTGCAAAACCCCTCCTTCTAAGGGGTATATCTTTATGCTTAAAGGTTTAATCAATCAAAACCACCTCGCCACATCCGCCCACATCATACCCACCAATAGCCTCAAGCTTAGCATGCAGGGTGGGGTTTTTCAAGGTCTCAATAAAAGCCTTGATATGAGGCAGTTCTAAAAACTCTACAGGCACCGCAAAGTCATACTCTTCTTTATCAATCACAATAAAATCAAGCCCCATAGTATTTGCCACAGGCATAATGCCCATGCCACAATCTGCACTATCGCCAAGTATAGCAGCGGCTACAGCCATACTTGTTTGTGCCTCCCTCTCATATCCCTTAATGTCAGCTGGGCTGATGCCCGCTTGCTTTAGCTTAAAATCCAACAAAACACGAGTGCCTGCCCCCCGTTGCCTATTAATATATCGGTGTTTTGGCAAATCTTCAAGGCCTTGAATGTTTAAAGGATTGCCCTTTTTCACCATAATGCCTTGCACCCGCCCCACGCCTTTAATCAACGCCATTTTTCTATCCTTTAACAATTGCTTAACAATGGGTATATTATATGTGCCGCTGGCTTCATCAAGCTGGTGTATAGGGGCTATGTGGGCTTCGTTATTTTTTAACGCCATCAAGCCCCCAAGGCTGCCTGTGTGGCTGCTAGAGAAGTGAGAGTTATACAAAGACGGCATCATATCCGCCACTATATCCAGCATAAGGTCATGGCTGCCTATGCTTACCACCGTTTGCTCTAAATCTTCTATAGGGCGGCAAAGGGCTACATTCACCAAGCTGCCAGCTTCTAGGCCTTCAATCTCTTGCTCTATAATGCAAAAGCCATCCGCCCTCACTAGAGACATGGCAGCCCCCGCCCCTCTTGCAAGGGGTGTTGCTACAAGGTCGCCACCTACACGGCCTACCTTCACTCGCACATATTCTTTATGCTTAAAAGACGACACCAAACGACGAGTTAGCCTTGCTTGCACAATATTGTCCTGCTTAGCAAAGCTACCTGTGGCAATGTGGTTTAAAATTGGCTTTGCGAAATTTTCATAAGCTATAAAGGCAGACACAGGGTAGCCAGGCACTCCAATCACGGGCTTGCCCTTTACAATAGCCAATATAACGGGCTTGCCTGGCTTCATTGCCACCCCGTGTATAACAACCTCACCCAGCTCTCGCAGGGCGTGTATGCTATAATCCTCCCTACCTGCACTTGTGCCTGAGCATATAAGCACGGCGTCGTTATTGTCTACCCCGTCAAACAATGCCTTTTTTATAGCATCATAATCATCAGCCACAATATTGTGTCGGTTAGGGGTGCAGCCCTCATTTTCAACAAGGCTAGCCAGCATGTAGGAGTTGCTTTCTATAATGCTATCTTCCCCAATCTCCGCCCCTGCCTCTATAAGCTCGCTACCTGTGGGGATGATGGCTATGCTGGGCTTTTTAAGCACCTCTAGCTGGGTGATGCCTCCACTTAGCAAAACCCCAATATCTATAGGGCGGATTTTGTGGTTAGAAGGCAATATCATTTCAGACTTTACAATATCCTCCCCCACGGGTCGTAAATGCTGCCAAGGAGATGCGGATTGACGAATGATTATCTCATCATCACCTTCCCCCTCAAACAGCTCCTCCGCCATAATCACTGCGTCAAAAGGCGGCTTTATAGGGTCGCCTGTGTCTACTTGTATATAATCCTCCCCTAGCTTTAAAGTCAAAGGGGCGTTTTCGCTTGCTCCTATGGTTTTTTGGGATGACACAGCAATGCCGTCCATAGCGGCACAGTCATAAAGGGGCGAGTTGTTCAAGGCGAACACAGGTGCTGCCGTAACCCTACCTAAAGCTTGAGTGGTTTTTATGGTCTTGGCTTTTGGTTTGTCTAGCTGTAGGGTAGACAAAAACTGTGCCAATGCCTCTTCCACAGATGTGTTGGTTAAAAATAAATTACGCTTAAAATGGGTAGACATTTACACTCTCTCCTTTCGCTATGCCCTCGGTGTCTTTATCTATTAAAAAATATCCGTTTGCTCTGCATAAATTAGCTATAAGGCCAGATTTGGCAAAGATAGGCTCTGCCACATACTTGCCGTCTATCGCCTCAAGCCTGCATGGGTAAAAGGTAAGCTTGCCTGGAGATTGTGGCACGCTTTGGGTTAGACTTGCAGATATGCCAAAGGGCTTATCAACCCCCATCCAGCTTGTCATCAAGCCACCAAACAAAATCTCAAAAACAACCATGCAAGATATAGGGTGGCCAGGCAGCCCTGCCAAAATAGTGTTTGATGCCTCATCATGGCCTAAAATCGTAGGCTTGCCAGGTTTAATAGCTATGCCGTGGGTAAGCACCCCAGGGGTGGCTACTTGACCTATTATATCTGCCGTCATGTCTTTTTTGCCTTGAGAGCTGCCCCCAGAGACGGCGACTATATGGCATCTCTCCATAGCGTTTTTTATAGTGTTGCGGATTAACTCTTCATCATCAGCCAGCACGTGGGTTTCAACCACTTCATAGCCATATTTCTTAGCCAAAGCTCCTAGAGATAGGGTGTTGCTCTCTCTTATTTTGCCATCTTGCAAAGGGGCGTTGTGGGGGTGCAGCAGCTCATCCCCCGTGGATATTAGGGCGATTTTGGGGCGGGCAAACACTTCCACTTCGGCCACGCCCATTGTTGCCAACGCCCCTATATCTTGAGCTGTGAGCTTTTTGCCTTTAGAGAGGAGCAAGGCGTCTTTTTTGATATCATCACCAATTTGTATAATATGGTCTCCAGCGGCCACGGGTTTGTATATGGATATATCTTCACAGGTTAGCTCCTCGGTGTACTCTACCATGACAATAGCATCTGATCCACATGGAACAACACCTCCAGTAGGCATCTCTACGCATTGCCCCGAGGTTACCTTGATATTTGTGCCTTTGCCCATCTCAACCCCGCCTATCACTTTTAGAAAAGACGGTATAGCCTCGCCAGCTCCGTGGGTGTCGCTAGCTAAAACCGCATAGCCGTCAACAGTAGAGCGGCGAAAGTGTGGTAGGTCTTCCTTTGCGAAAATATCCCTTGTAAGCACCCTTTCAAAGGCTTGGCTTAGGGGTATATTTTCAACTAAGTCTACCCAGCCTTTGGTCATTTCAAGAAGCTTTGCTTGGGCGGCTTCAACGGTGTCTACTTGTAAAAATCTCATATCTATTCTCCTATACCTTGATAATGTAAATATTTTTTCAATAGCTCGTTTTGAGGGTTTTGTAGCATATCAGCTACGTCGCCTTCCGCTACTATATCCCCCTTATCCATAAAGTAAACATAATCACACAAACGTTTTATATTAGATAGCTGGTGGCTGATTATAAACCATGTAGCAGGGGTTTCTTTTTGCTTTTTTAGTATATACTCCTCAAAAAACGCTACAGATTCTATATCCATATTAGAAAATGCCTCATCTATTAGTATTAGCTTTGGGTCGAATATCATAGCCCTTGCAAAGGCTAGTTTTTGTTGCTCCCCGCTGGATAAAGATGGGGCATGTTGCTTTTCCATACCTGCAAGACCCGTCATGTTAAGGTAAGCTTCTATCTTTTTTGGATCGGGGGTGGTTTTTCGTAAAGATAGGGGGTATATTAAGTTTTTATACACATTATCAGCCATTAGATAAGGCTTGCGAAAAACCATGGTGATGTCTTTTGGTGTTAGGTTTTCATAGTCAACTTTGCCGCTATCCGCCTTTGTAACCCCCGCCATAATCTTCATTAGAGTGGTTTTGCCGCAGCCGTTTGCCCCTATAATACCATATATCTTTTTATCAAAGGCATATTCGCCACTAATATTGAGGGCGAAGTTATCAAATTTTTTGGTTATATTAGATATTTTCATCATTTCGCCTCTCTTTCTTGTAGTGGATCCCGTCGCAATGTTCCTGCCGTCCACCCCACCCTAAGTGTTATAACCTAAAAGTGCTATGCTCGCCCCACCCATGTGGACGGCAGGAACATTGCTACCTATGAAGGGGTCGTACCTTCTCCGAAATTTAATTCAAGAACTGATAAGATTTTTCGCCCTCGCAGCGGGGTGGGGCTGGCATTGCACTATTACCCCACATAACACGGAGGGTGGGAGCGGAGAGGGCGAAAAATCGGGCATACCTACCCTAAAAATTCTCCTCTTCCAGCCTTCTCTCTTTCTTCCTCAAAAAATTCCCAATCCATTGTATAGCAAAAGCTATCAGCATCAGCACAACCCCTAAAAGAATAGCCGTCTCAAGCTCGCCCCGCCTATGCTCTAAGGCTATAGTGGTTGTCATGGTTCTTGTTCGCCCTCTAATGTTGCCGCCTACCATCATAATGGCTCCAACCTCGCTCATAGCCCTGCCAAAGCCCGTTATAATAGCAAAAAATATTTCATTGCCCATCTCTCGTATAATCAGCCACTCCGTTTGCCACTTACTTGCCCCCATGGTTTTAGCAAAGGCTTGTATACGTGCAATCTTTCTCTCGGCAGATGTATGTACCATCCCTGCCATAATAGGCGTTATGAGGATAACCTGCGCCATCACCATAGCCTGCAAGGTAAACAGCCAATTAAGCCCCCCAAGCACCCCATCATTACGCAACAGCATAAAAACAACAAGGCCAACAACAACAGGTGGAGCGGCCATAAAGGTGCGGTTGATGCTCACTGCCAACCTCTTGCCTCTAAACTTAGCCCTAGCCAGCCAAAGGCCAATCATAATGCCCAAAACAGCTGATATGCTGGTAGATGTTAATGTCATCCTCAATGTAAGCAATATTATCTCAAAAATTTCTCTATCCAAAAAGTCAAAAAAACTAGCGGCCGCATAGGGCGTGGCAGGTATCACCATAGGCCCAAAGGGTATGTCATAAAGATCGCCATTGGTGATGCGAATAACACCAAAAAACAACCCTTCACCGCCACTTGGGTTTCTCGCCGTCCCTCCAAAGGCAGGCTCGGCCTCTCTGCTTGTCAACACGGTTATAGACACATTAGAAGCATCGTAAGGGCTAGCCTCCACAATGCCTCTAATATACCTACTAAGCCCCATATTCGCCCCCATTAGGTTCATATCCCTATCAGGCGTCCAAGTAATTTCGTGATTAGCCAAAAGGCTATAAGCTTCATTGGACGCAGCAACATTAGAGGTCGAAAAAATCATTAAAAAAACAAGAAGAAAGCCGAGGGAGGTTACGGCCTTCTTCTTGATGTTTTTAAACTTTTGTTTAAACGCCAGCATTATTGCCAGTTTAAATATGCTTCAGGGAAGAACAGCGGGTTGCCAAACTCCTCAACACCAAACATGCCAATAAGCTCTTGACCACGCTCACCTATCATCCAGTCTACAAAAACCCTTGCACCTTCTTGAAGGTCGCTAGACGCCACAATCATAATGCCATAAGGGTTTAGCATATACTCCGCCCCTTCAGACACTATCACATGGTCGCCATGGTTGGGGCGGTTGTACCATGTTGCTCTATCAGACAGCGTAAAGGCGTTCATCTCTATAGCCATGTTAATTGTAGCCCCCATGCCATCCCCTGTTTCAATATAGTTTGCATTATTTGATTGATATGGATAAAGGTCTAAAACACGCCAAATGTCAAGCTCACGCACATGTGTGCCTGAGTTATCACCACGAGAGATAAAATACAGCTCGTCCTCTAAAATAGTAGCAAAAGCCTCGCCAATATCCGTGTTGTGGGTGATTGCTCCGTCTGCAGGGCCAATTAATATAAAGTCATTAAACATAATATCATAACGACGCTCCGCAAAGCCGTCTGCAACAAATTGGTCTTCCAAAGCACGAGCATGAACAAGCACCACATCCGAGCCACCTTGGCGGGCAGTTTCTAAAGCTGCACCTGTGCCTTGAGATACTACATCAACCTCCCAGCCAGTTTCTTCACGGAAAATAGGCAACAAAAAGTCTAAAAGCCCTGCATCGTATGTAGATGTGGTGGTAGATAAAATAAGCGTACCAGCATACTCTACTTCATCTGTTATCGATCCATTGTATGCCGAATAGTATGGTGGATAATAAACATCACCATTGTCATTATCGTTGTTGCCACAAGCCGCAAATGCAAACATAGCAACTATCGCCGCCGTTAACCCTAAAAATTTCTTCTTCATTTTCTTGCACACTCCTTAGTTTTATTTGTTAATATTTCAATGCCATGGTGGATATGGGGCAAAGCATATTCTAACCCCTCCCTAACAGCCTTTGGGCTGCCTGGCAAATTGACAATTATAGTATCTCCTCTTATAACCGATGCGGCACGACTAAGCATAGCCCGCCCCGTGATGGATAGGGAATGATAGCGTATAGCCTCCGCTATGCCTGGTGCGTTTCTCTCACACACGACCATTGTAGCCTCTGGGGTAATGTCTCGCTTAGAAAAGCCCGTGCCGCCAGTTGTAAGCACCAAATCTACCCTCACCTCATCACAAAGGCGAATTAGGTTGGTTTTGATTTGCTCAAAATCATCAGGTAATATGATAGCTTCTTTAACCTCATAACCCGCCTCTTCAAGCATCTGGCGGATGACCTTGCCGCTTTCATCTACCCTTTCACCTGCCGCACCTTTATCGCTTAAGGTTACAACAGCAGCGGTCAACCCATTAGGCGATAACTTTTGCGATGTCTCCAACATTTACTTCACCCTCTTCTATAACCTCGGCAAACACGCCTTCTTTAGGCATTATACAATCGCCCATCTTATAAAAAATTTGGCAACGCACATGGCACTCTTTGCCTATTTGGGTGATTTTAACAACAGCATTACCCAGCTCTAAAACAGCACCCACTGGCAGGTTACCAAGGTCTATACCCTCAATAAGCAAGTTCTCGCCAAAATCTCCATGACCTACACCTGCCCCTTGGTTGTTGAAATTTACAACACTATCATAAGAAAGTAAGCTTACCTGGCGGTGCCAGTTGCCCCCGTGGGCATCCCCCTCTAAGCCCCATTCTTTCTTTAAATATGCCTTTTTTACATCGGTTTTTTGCACCCCTTTTGTTTCGCTGGTGCATACTGCTACAATCTTGCCTACCATGTTATTATCCTCCAATTCTTGACATATGTTTTAGATTCACTTCTTTGCCGTCTTCAGCTTTCATATGGTGCTTTTCAGGCTTTGCCATAATGGCGACCTTTACCGCCTCTTCTATTTCAGCATCACTTGCCCCGCCACGTAACAGCTCTTTAAGGTCAACCCCCCTGCGGTGGTGCAGGCAAAGGGTTAAAAACCCGTCAGAGCTTAGGCGTATGCGGTTGCATGTGGAGCAAAAAATATCGCTTATGCTGGCTATAAAGCCGATGCTACCTTCCATTTCAGTAGTTTTATAATATTTTGCAGGGCCAAAGCCTCTTGGTAATGTGGTAAAGTGGCTATCGTCTTTTAAGTCGGGGTAATGTGCCTTTATCATCTCCATCACATCAGCTATAGGCATAGGCACAAGCCCGCCGTTTACCTCCGTTGGCATCATCTCAATAAAACGAACGTCAATAGGCAGCGTTTCGGCCATTTGGGCGATTTGTATAATTTCATGGTCGTTTATGCCAGCCAGCGGTACACAGTTTATTTTCACCTTCATGCCTATATACAAAGCTGTGGTGATGCTTTCAAGCACATCTGCAAGGGCGTTGCTACCTGTGATTTTTTCATATATGCCCTCATTAAGGGTGTCAAGGCTTATGTTAAGCTTGGTTATGCCAAGCTCCTTTAGCTCCTCAAGGTGCTCTTCCAGCAAAATACCGTTGGTGGTGAGGGTAATGTTCTCTACCCCCTCTATACCTTTAATCCCTCTAGCAAAATCTAGCCACCCCTTTCTTACCAGCGGCTCGCCCCCCGTTAGCCTTATTGTCTTTACCCCCAGCTTTGCCATAATAGCACAAAGGCGATGCATCTCCTCAAGGCGTAAAACATTATCATGGCTGATACACTCTACATCTTCAGGCATGCAATATTTGCAGCGGAGGTTGCACCTGTCGGTGATGGAAAGCCGCATATAGTCTATCTTTCGTGCAAAAGCATCAATCATTGGCGTTGCACCTCCTATAGTGGCCGCTTTTGCCGCCGCTTTTCTCCTCCAGCACAATCTCGCCAATCTTCATGCCCTTGTCCACCGCCTTGCACATGTCAAAAATAGTAAGCAATGCGGCAGATGCCCCCGTCAAAGCCTCCATCTCTACCCCTGTTTTATCGGTGGTTTTAACTGTGCAATAAACGGTTATCTCTCGTTTTTCTTCATCTAGCTCAAAATCTATAATAGCCTTTTCAACAGGTATAGGGTGGCATAAAGGGATGATAAAAGCCGTTTGCTTTACCGCCATTATGCCCGCCGTGCGTGCAATGCCAAGCACATCACCTTTTTTGATGCCGCCGCCCTTTACCGCCCCAAAGCAAGCCTCACTCATGTATATCTTGCCTGATGCTGTGGCCTGCCTTGCAGTCTTTGCCTTTTCACTTACATCCACCATAATGGCGTTGCCTTCTCCATCAAAATGTGTAAAACCCGACATATTATAATCACTCCTCACTTTGCAAATATAGTCCTTTAACTTGAAAATAGTCTCACTCTAGCGAGGATTTTTGTTACAAGACGAAGTCAATAAAATCGCAGTTTGCCCAAAGGCAAATAAGATTTTTTTGGCGAAGTATTGTGGCAAAAAGACCGCTAGGGTGGGGCTGTTTTTAAGTTAAAGGGCTATAAAAAAGCACCCTAAAAAGGATGCAAAAAATGCGTAAAAAATATAACGCAAGTTTACTCCTTTTCGCAACGGAAGGCACGCAAGTTTCCCTAAGCACCCTAACGCCTTAGGCGGCATAGCCCACACAAAAGTGCAACACCTTAGCCACAAAAGGTCGAAGTAAATTTCAATTGTTAATTTTATAACTCTATCTACATTATAAACAAAATGAGGTTTTTTGTCAAGAAGTTTTTTCATATAGGAGTGGATAATTGCGTCCATCGTCATCCCCGACTTGATCGGGGATCTCGCTATACTAATCACTTGAAGGTGAGCAAGTTATGCTAGGGAGATCCCTAATCAAGTTGGGGATGACGATTAGATTGATACGCAATAGACCTGTGAATAAACACCTCTCAGCCCCGCCTAGGTCGTCATCCTGAGCTTGACTCAGGATCTAATTGGAGAAGGGCAGTCCTAGTTGGGGGTTGCACACTATCATGCATAGATCCCGTGTCAAGCACGGGATGACGACTTAGGAGGGATGATTTTGTAACAAGTATAACGACGTATTCAGCGAGATTTGCCCGCTCCCTTTGACAGGCAAGCATCCACAACACAATAACCCCCTAAACCATAATGATTTAGGGGTTGTTTAATCTTGATTATTAATTATTAATATCTTCAGGCCTAGAGTTTGCTCTCTCAAGCAATGTCCAGTCTCTTGCTGGTGCTAGCTCTACCCATCTTTTATGCACTCCATCTACCTTCATCTCAAAATAGTTAGAGTTGGTAGCCTCTTGCATATAGAGATAATACCAAGAGTTTTGATTTGCATTGTCTGGCCATGCTATCATACCTTGAAGTAGACCTGTATGGTCTTCTAGCCTGCGGTTAAACATGCGGTTTATCATAGCTGCAGCTTCTGCACGGGTTATAGGTCTATCTGGCTCAAAGCTGCCGTTTGGAAAGCCATTTACCCAACCGTTTATAGCCGCTGCGTTTATATAGCTTTCTGCCCAGTGGCCCGCTATGTCGCTAAACATTGGTGTGCCGTTGTTTGCCACGCCCATATACCTAGCTATAACCGCCGCAAGCTCCGCCCTTGTTATCTCACGCTGAGGTTGGAAGGTGCCGTCTGGCATGCCTACAAACAA
This sequence comes from Defluviitaleaceae bacterium, assembly GCA_009781815.1. Lineage (GTDB taxonomy): Bacteria > Bacillota > Clostridia > Lachnospirales > WRAX01 > WQVB01. The sequence goes on along the minus strand of WQVB01000006.1, from coordinate 1,187 downwards.
GCCTGCGTTGGTTGTGGTAGATACTGCGTTGTTAAACCAATTTGCTGATGATACATCTGCAAAGTTGTTTGTTTGCATCCAATAGATTCCACGGTCAGCATCAGGCATTAGCCTAAAGAAGATTGTTGATACCTCTGCCCTAGTTGTTGTTGCCCCTGGGCGGATAGTGCCATCCTCAAAACCTATTAAGAACGAATGGTGTAGTTGAGGCTGTGCTGGCGTTTGGCTTGGCGTGCCAGCAGGTCTAGTTGGGCCTGATGGTCTGTTGTCGCCTCCGCTTCCGCCGCCATTTCCTCCCCCACCAATTACCTGTGGAGGGATTACAACTATAGTTACTATAACACGCTCTGCAACATTTCCGCTTGCGTCAACTGCATCAACAAACATGGCATATTCCATATTAGCTAATGTCCAGTCAATACCCTCAAAAGTAGTGCCTACAAAAGAGATTGTCGGTTGTATCGCACCGTCATAGTTGTCAAGCACACTTACACCAGCAAGTGCTAAAACCTCATCTAGGTTGCTTGGTGGGTTGTTGGTGTAGAAGGTTACACGGTTTTCTACAACTGTAATCACAGGTGGTGTTTTGTCAACTATATGCACAAGCACCGTTTGAGAATCTTGCTGACCAGTTGTCCATACAGCATTAACCGTAACCACAAAAGGTGTAGTTGAGATTGTGCTAAAATCTACATTAGCAAAATCAGGCGAAGTGAGCATTGGCGATGCAGCAAGTGGCTCACCATTAAGTATAGTTTGCACTTCGAGCAAAGCCACAAGCTCTACCCGAGTTAGCGAGTTATCCACAAGGCTTGGGTATCTATCGTTTACTGCAAGGGTGATTTCAGGTATAATGCTAAGCTCATAAGCATGCTGGCGATAGAATAGGCGAATGGTGATGCCCTCATCCCCCATAGTTATAGCAATAGCATCAGAGCTTGCTTCATCAAAGCTATGACCTGCTATATCTCTAGCCGTAGCTGTGAAGGACTGGCCATAAGCTACATTAAATGTTTCTTCTAAGCCGTGGATAGTAGCGTCGCTTACCGTCTCATTCCAGCCATAGGTATAGTGCCTTACAATAACTTGGTGGGTGTTTATTTGCCATACCGCATACAACACCTTATCTTCAGCTGGCATGGGGAAGGTATCACCCGCCACAAACTCCGCCGCTGTTGCGTTTTGGT
>WQVB01000005.1 GCA_009781815.1 Defluviitaleaceae bacterium | reverse complement strand
ATGAAGGCAAAGTATATGCAACAAAACCTGCAGCAAGCCACAGGCCGCACACCCACCATAGAGGAGCTAGCCGCCGCCCTAGAGGTGGAGCTGGAAGACCTGGTGCAAGCCCTAGATGCAGGCAGCGAGGTAGAGTCTCTTCACGCTGTTGTCCACCAGGGTGATGGCTCTCCTGTTTATCTTTTAGACAAGCTGGGCAGCGGTGGCAGTGCAGGCTATGAAGATGGCTTAATAGACAAAATCGCCTTGAGAGAGGTAATAACAAAACTAGACGCTAGAGAGCGGCAAGTTATTGTTATGCGATATTTTCAAGACAAAACCCAAAGCCAAATAGCAAAAGACATCGGTGTCTCTCAAGTGCAAGTAAGCCGTATCGAAAAAAGAGTATTAAAGATTTTGCGAGAAAAATTAACACCTTAGGGGAGGCTTATGCCTTCCCTTTTGTTGTTCCTAGCTCCTCCATAGGCACAATTGCTAGTTTGTACCCCAAAGGAGTCAAAACCTTAAAAAGCGTATCAATCTGAGGTGTTGTTCTCAAGCTTTCCAACCTTGCCAGTGCAGGTTGCTTCATCCCTGCAGCTTGTGCCAATTGTGCTTGGGTAAGGCCATTTTGCTCTCTTATTTCAATCAGTTTTCCAATCAAGTCTACCTCAAACTCTATTTTAGCTCTTTCATTTTCAGCTATATTGTTTTCGTCTTCATAAAAATCCCTAAAACTTGTTGAATTGTTAGTTTTCATAAGCACGCTTCCTCTCTATAAAATCATTCATATTCTGCCTTGCTTTTTTAATCTCCTTTAGAGGCGTTTTGTTAGTCTTTTTTACAAAGTGGTGTAAAAGTATGAATTTATTATCTTGCCAATAAAAGAAAAATATTCGATGAGATACAGGTCTTAGCTCCCATATATCCCCTTCAATATGTTTCATTATAGGCTCACCTACTCTGGTTCCATATTCTTCTAGCGAGCGAATGTAAGATAATATCTTTTGATATTGTATTCTAGCGTCTTTGCTATTGTGTGATTTGTCTCTCAGCTCTATCAAAAGCTCTTTTATTGGCTGTTTCCCTTGATTGTCTTCATAAAAATGAACCTCAAACATTTTACGCCTCCTTCTAGGTGATATCATTATAACAAATTAGTTATAATTAGTCAAGATATTCTAGCGTAAGGTAAGTAATTTATTTTTCTTGACGCCACAAGCCTCCTTTGGTACAATATCTTTACAGCTTTTATGCTAATTACTTTCGAGAGGAGAATAAATAAATGGGAAGAGTTTTAATAATAGGTGCTGGAGGCGTAGCTGGGGTAACAGCCCATAAATGCGTACAAAACAGCGATATCTTTAGCGAGATTATGATAGCCAGCCGCACAAAAGCTAGATGTGATGAGCTTGCAGAAAAATTAAGAGGTCAGCCAAACGGCCACAAAGTTAAAATCGAAACAGCTCAAGTTGATGCTGATAGCGTGCCTGAGCTAATAGAGCTTATAAACAGCTACAAGCCCTTTATGGTGATAAATCTTGCCTTGCCTTATCAAGATTTAACCATTATGAATGCTTGCTTGGCAACGGGGGTTCACTACCTTGACACAGCCAATTATGAGCCAAAAGACACGGCAAAGTTTGAATATAGCTGGCAATGGGCATATCAAGAAAAGTTTAAAGAGGCTGGTTTAATGGCTCTGCTGGGCTGTGGCTTTGACCCAGGTGTTACAGGCGTTTTCTCCGCCTATGCTCAAAAGCACCACTTTAACGAAATCCACCAAATCGACATTTTAGACGCCAACGGCGGCGACCACGGCTACCCCTTTGCAACCAACTTTAACCCTGAAATAAACATTAGAGAGATAACCTCAAAAGGCCGCTATTGGGAAAATGGTGAGTGGATTGAAACCGAGCCGCTAGAGATAAAGCGTAAATACAACTTTAAAGAAATTGGCGATAAAGATATGTATTTGCTTTACCATGAGGAGCTAGAGTCTCTCGCTAAAAACATTAAAGGTCTAAAACGCATCCGCTTTTTTATGACCTTTGGGGAGAAATACCTTACCCACCTGCGTGTGCTTGAAAACGTAGGGATGACATCTATTGTGCCAATCGACTTTAAAGGTCAACAAATCATCCCGCTGGAGTTTTTAAAGGCTGTTTTGCCTGACCCAGCAAGCCTAGGCCCACGCACAAAAGGCAAAACCAACATCGGCAACATCTTTCAAGGTATCGGCAAAGATGGCGAGCCTAAAAACTACTACCTCTACAACATTTGCGACCATCAAGAATGTTATAAAGAGGTGGGCTCACAAGCTATCTCATACACCACAGGCGTGCCTGCTATGATAGGAGCAATGCTTATGTTGCAGGGCAAATGGATGCAGCCAGGGGTGTTTAACGTAGAAGAGCTTGACCCAGACCCGTTTATGGATGCCCTAAACATTTGGGGCTTACCGTGGCAAGAGTGCTTTAACCCAGCTTTGGTAGATTAATTCTTTAGCGTAATTAAACTTGTAGCGAAATTGAAAAACATCCAACCCACTCTACCGTCATCCTGAGCTCACGTCATTCCGATTTGACATTTTTAGGATACCTTCGATCGTCATTGCGGACTTGATCCGCAATCTCCCTTACTTGCAATTGCTTATTTTAAAGCGATAAGTATATTGAGATTGCGGATCCGTAGGTTGAGCTTGGTTTTAAGCGAAACAAGTCCGCAATGACGAAGGCGACTTGTCTTTGAAGAGGCAAATCGGAATGACGTGTCCCGTGCTTGACACGGGATCTATGTGGGATAGTGCATACCTTAATTAGGGATATGCCCTTCTCCAATTAGATCCTGAGTCAAGCTCAGGATGACGGTGGGGGTAAAATGAATAAAAAATAGGGGGAAACAACATGAAATATTTAGAGCTTAACACAGGGGCAAAAATGCCCGCAATCGGCCTTGGGGTGTTTTTAATACCTGATGGAGACAAAACATACAACAGCGTACGCACCGCTTTAGAGATAGGCTATCGCCATATTGACACAGCGGCAATATACCGTAATGAGGAGTCCGTAGGGCGTGCTATCAAAGACAGCGGCATCCCTCGTGAAGAAATCTTCTTAACAACAAAGCTGTGGAATGAGGTAATGCGAACGGGCAACCCACAAGAAGCCTTTGAAGAAAGCCTTCGCAAGCTTGATACAGACTATATAGACCTTTACCTAGTGCATTGGCCTGTGCCTACAAAATATGTAGACGCTTGGCTTGCCCTTGAAAAAATCTTTAAAACCCAAGGGGATAAAGTGAAAGCCATAGGCGTTAGCAACTTTCACGAGCATCACATGGATGATATTGCAAAGGTATGGTCGCTAACCCCAGCTGTTAACCAATTTGAGCTTAACCCACAAATGTCGCAAAAGCCACTTAAAAAGTTTTGCAAAAAGCAAGGCATTGTGGTTACGGCTTATTGCCCTCTTGGCGGGGCAAAGCAGGTTGAAAATGTGCTTGCAAACCCAATTTTAGCCCAAATAGGCGAGAAATATGGCAAAACAGCTGCCCAAGTGGTGCTTCGCTGGCATATAGACCAAGGTATCTCCCTCATCCCCAAATCTACCAAGCCTGAGCGTATTAAAGAAAACTTTGATATTTTTGACTTTAAGCTTAGCGAAGAGGATATGGTGGCTATTGATGGCTTAAACACCAATACAAGAGCTAGTGCCGACCCTGATAACTTTACATTTTAGATAAATGTCCGAGCCACTCCCAGTCTGCCCCGTACTCCGATACGGGGTCATCCTGAGCTTGACTCAGGATCTAATTGGAGAAGGGCAATCCTAGTTGGGCATGCACTATCATACATAGATCCCGTGTCAAGCACGGGATGACGACTAGGGGAAAGGAGATAAAATATGGAATGCCCAATTTGCATCTTTGAAAATAAAAATGTAGACCGATGCGAAATATGCGATAGTGATTTGGCAAACCCTCAAAGCGAGGTTAGGGTTTTGGAATGTGTTGATAATGCCCTATATTCCCTTGTTGACAAAACAATGTCTCCAGGGTGGGATGCTTTTGTGTACCTTACCAACAAGCGTTTGCTCATCTTCCCTGCTACTTTAAAAGGGTCTGGCATAGAGGGCAGGTTAACCGCCGCTGTGTATAATAAAATGGTAAGCAAAAACGGCGTCATCTCCATCCCTTTTGAAGACATCAAATCCATAAGAGACGGCAAAATGGGCTTGCTTATGAAAGCCATTATAATCGACACAGCTTGCGGCAATTTAGTGAAAATAAAGGTAGGTAAACGTGATGAATGGAAAAAGGCCTTGGAAAAAGCTATTACTTCTTAATTTGTGCGTACTTATGCTTTTGTTGCCCTTGGCATCCTGCGGTCAAACGGCAAATTATGACCCTCCAAGTATCAACCCTCCAAATGTTTTAGTTACTCTTTTAGGGGAGGATGAATCCCTCCAAACAACCACAGCCATCAGGCTAACAACCAGCTGGTGTCAAGATGATGTTTGCATTATGGAGGATTCTCCCCACCCTTTGCAGCTGCCTTTATCTCAATTTGAAGAGGCGACGGTATACCTTGATGCACCTTATGGCTATCTGCTATTTGAGCTTGATCAAGACCTTGCCCCCTCCTATACGTCCCATATACGCTGGCCTACCTACTTTTTGCTAAATGGTCAGCCATCAGACGATGCTTTTAACAGCTATGAGGTTTTTGATCACCCCGAGGGAGTGATAATAAACAGCGGGGGCGACTATATCTTTATGATAACCATGCGTTGGAGCGATATTGGCTCATCTGCAATATATACATTTCGCCTTGTAACCACAAACTAACAAAAAAGACAATGTAGCCATAACGCTGCATTGTCTCATGAGCTTGACCCACAATAGACTTGTTACGAAATTATTATAGATAAGCCATACTATTTCCCCACTCGTCATCCTGAGCTTGACTCAGGATCTATGTGTGATAGTGTATGCCTTAATTAAGCCTGCACTTCTCCAATTAGATCCTGAGTCAAGCTCAGGATGACGAGTGGGGAGAGTGCGGTGTGGTAGCGAGAAGTATTGATTTCGCAACAAGTCTAATAGCGAACTGGAGCAATCGGCAAATTAGAATGACGTGAGTCCACAATGACAATCAAGAGGGGTTATCATTTTTGATACTTTGCCTACACTCTAAGATGATGCAGCTTAATATCTACATCATCTTTTTGTTTTCACAAACTCAAATATCCCATCAAGATGTGGGCAAAACTCATAACTTAGAAACTTTTTCTCAGCTATCATTTCTTTTATTTTATCTTCGCTAGCATACATTATATCGCACACCTCGCTAAAGTCTAAATAGGTGTCGTAAAGTTTAACGTTTTGGTAGAATATCCAATCATCAAATACAGCACCACCGCTGGTGCTGTTGGGGCGGGGTTTAGATTGACGCTTGAAAAAATGGGCGTTTTTAGGGTCTAGGGCAACGCCGATTTCTTCATAAACCTCACGAATGGCCGCTGTTAGGCTCTCTTCCCCAGCAAGGGCTGCCCCGCCTGGTGTTTCCCACAGCAGGGGCCAAGGCTTGCTGCCGCTTCGCTTAGACACTAAAAAATCCCCATTAGCTTGCACAATCCACGAGCGGACAACTAGGTGATACTCACCTTCAACCAGCGTGCCTCTTTCTTTTGTATAGCCCCTAGGGGTGCTATCTTCATTTAAAACATCCCAAATTTCGCATCTTTGGGTTTTATCATTTGTATGTGCCATTTTAATCTCCTTCAGGGCGTATTCGCACTAACACCCACACATCTTTGCGGATGATGTTTCCGCCATTCCTTGCGTTTTCGCTTTGCGAAAATGACCTTCGGTCAGCTTGCCAAAGGCAAGCCGCTGGACTCGATACTTCCTCATGTGCCTTTAGGGCACACTTCGTCAGCATCTCATGAAACTGACGAAAAATCAATCTCGCAAATCTGCATGGGTTTATAGCGTGAACACGCCCTAATTAAAAATCACCATGCCAACCACTATAGCTACAGCCAATATCAACACATAATAAGCAAAATAACGAAGCTTAGCCTTTTTGATAGCCATAAGCATCAGCTTGATTGCTAAGTAGCCCGAAAGCATAGCCGCCACAAAAGCAAGTGCCAGCGGCCAAAAATCCACATTCGTTGCGTATATATGCCCATCATCACGAATGAGATGCACAACTTGCAAAACAGTAGCCCCAAGCACAACAGGTATGGAGAGTAGGAAAGAAAACTTTGCAGCCGCCTCCCTCTCAATGCCACGGCCCAAAGCCGCCATAACAGTTGAGCCTGAACGTGATATACCTGGGAAGATAGCGATTGCCTGGGCAATGCCCACAATGGCTGCATCCAATATGGTTATATCTTCAGATTTCTTTTTGTTGTTGCGTATGCGGTCAGCAAACATCAGCGTTACGCCAGTTATAACAAAGCCCACAGCAAGCCACATCAAGCTTGTAAAGGCGTTACCTACAATATCTTCAAGCAACAAGCCAACAATGACAACAGGTATGGTGCCTATGATGAGCAGTAGCGTCATCTTTTGAAAGGGGCGGCGGATGATAGCCCAAATATCCTTCCAAAAGATTATCACCACGGGGATGAGCGTGCCTATATGCACCACCATTTCAAAAAGCAGCCCATCTTGCTCTAACCCAAACAATATCTGCCCAAGGGCCAAATGCCCGCTGGATGAAACGGGGATGAACTCCGTCAACCCTTGTATAATGCCTAATATAACCGCTTCAAATAAAGTCATTTATCAAATCCTCATTTCTGTTTTAGTAGCAGGTAAATTGCGTTGATATCCCGCACTCAATGGACTTGCAGCGAAACACTCCTCGCCCTCCCTTACTCGTCATCCTGAGCTTGACTCAGGATCTAATTAGAGAAGGGCAGGCTTAGTTGGGTGTCCACTGTAACACATAGATCCTGAGTCAAGCTCAGGACACGTCATTTCGGTTTGCCGATTGCTTAAGACCGTCATTGCGGGCTTGACCCGCAATCCCCCGCCTTCATAACACTATTTCGACTATTGGTTATCTCACAACCGAACCCTTCAGGAAGGAAGGGGATTGCGGGTCAAGCCCGCAATGACGATGTGAGTGCAAATCGGAATGACGTGAGTTGGGGATGACGATAGGGATGCTCTACCTATACTCCACCTTCCAAACCTTCTTGCCATCATCACTATGCAAAATAAAAACCTCGCCATATTTGCCTCTTTCATGAAACAATGGAGAAAGGCAATAATGCTCTGATGAAAACCTTTCTTTAGGGGTGGCAAACAGCTGATCTATAGGCAACCAAAAGTGGTCTCCCTCTTCATTTTCAGCTATAAGCTCCCCGCCAAAATCCTTCGCAAAATACATATGGCAGCAATATCTCTCATCTGTATCTTTATCACACCAATGAACAATGCCGCAATATTTAAGGTTGTGTGCATCAAGCCCAGTTTCTTCTTTAACCTCTCTCACAGCACAATCATAAATGCTTTCGCCACTCTCAACATGCCCACCTGGAAAGCACCAGCCCAAATATTTGCGTTTGCGGTTTTGCACAAGCACCTGGCCAGATTGTGGGTTTTGTATCATAACACAGGTTACTAGCTTAATATTCTTCATCCAACATTCTCCTCAAGCCATTTGGCAACCCCATCTTCATCATTAGTCGCAAAGGTTACAAACTTAGCTGCATCTTTTGCAAGGTCTATGCCGTTTGCCATGGCCACGCCGTAACCGCAAGCTGCAAGCATCTCTACGTCATTATAGTCATCTCCAAAGGCGGCTATACTTGCAAGGCTTATATTGTAGTGGCCAGCCACCGCCTCTAAAGCTTTTAGCTTTGTGGCATCTTTATGGGCGAAGCGTACCTCTAACTCGCCATGAAATGGGATGGCTTCCACATCATCAATGCCATCCACAATCTTGCAAGCATCTTCTTTTGATATTTTGGCACTTATCTTGAAAACGTCAATATTGCTCCACGTGGAAAAGTTGGTTTGAATAGCTCTTAATCCGTTACTTTCGAGCCGATCCACATGGTTATGATGCTCATTATAAAAATATCCGCAAGCCGCCTCGCAGGTTAGCAATTCACTAAGAGGTATGAGAGTATCTATAACCTTCGACGCTGCGTGCTTATCAAGCATCTTATTATATAAAACTTCTCCAGCAGCCTCGCCTGTAGCACCGCCATGGTATATATGAAAATCTGCATCCATCATATCCACATATTTTTGACTAATCACATTTGTGCGTGCAGTTGCAATGCCGATTTTAACGCCTCGAGCTTGACATTTTTTAAGGGCTTGTATAGTATATTCAGAAATAGTTTTATCAGAACGCAAAAGGGTGCCGTCAAGATCCATCACAATCATTTTAATGTTCATTTTCCTTCCCCTTTGCCTATGTCTATATCAAAACAAAAGCACACCAGCAACCACAATTGTATCACTGGCGTGCTTATACAGCGGCTAACCGCTAGTTGCTTGCAATAACTCATCAACATACTCCATAGCCTTTTGTTTGCTTGTTTCGGGTAGTGTTTCAAATTTTTGATAAAAAACCTTACTACGCTCTATCTCTTCGTTAGATACAGATATAACGGAAGAGCGACCTTTGGCTTCATTGCCTTTTACATATTCCAGCCCTTCGTTTAAAGACTGCATCAAATCATCAAACAATTCCTTTTCCATATATCACACCTCTTTCAATGCTTCTATTGCTGCTCTAATTTGACTTTTCTGCTCTTGACTCAAGTCATCTTGCTTACTCTTTGGATAGCACAAGATTAAAAGTAGTTTACCCAAATGTATCATGTCAAAATATATTATTCTTATTCCACCACTTTTACCTGTGTGTGGGAGTGCAGACCTTATTTTTCTTGCTCCTCCCGTCCCTTGGATTATATCACCAATAAGGGGATTTTTCAATAACATATTTTGGAGTTGTCTTAAATCCTCGTCATTTAAAGCCAAGCTACTCCACAACTTATCAAAAGTTTTGGTCATTATAAATTCTCTTGTCATTAGATTTCTCCTTGCTAGAAAACACCACTAAAAACCCACCATAAATGTAGGGCTAAAGCCACAATGCCCCAATATTCAAAAGGCACAAAGAAAAACTCATGCTTGTCGCCCTTTTCTTTATCACGGTTTAGCCTTCTACCCAAAAACCATAAAGCAACAGGGGAGGCGAAAACACCTATCCAAAAGACCAAAAAGTTTGGGGTTAGGGCAATGTGGAAAACCACAAACAAGCCAAGCCATATAGCAGGCACCAAAATGCCCCATCTTCTCCATATAAGCATGTTTCTGCTCCTTATCATTAGGGAGTGTCGACGCTCCCTAGTAAAATGCCAGAGGTAAGAAATATCTCCACCTCTGGCATATGCTTATTTTGCGTATTCTACTGCTCTTGTTTCTCTGATTAAATTTATCTTGATGTTACCTGGATATTCCATTTCGGTTTCAATTTTCTTTGCAACTTCACGGGCTAGTAGCGTCATGCCGCTGTCGTCAACAACCTCAGGCACAACAATAAGGCGAAGCTCACGCCCTGCTTGTATAGCAAATGTACGCTCAACCCCGTCAAAGGAGTTTGCAATCTCTTCAAGCTTTTGCAAGCGTTTGATGTAGGATTCTAGCGTCTCTCGCCTTGCACCTGGTCTAGCTGCAGATATAGCATCCGCCGCAGCTACAAGCACCGCAATAATGCTGGTTGCCTCTACATCACCATGGTGAGACTCACAAGAGTTTATAACAACCTCGTTTTCACGGTGTTTGCGTAGCAATGCAGCACCAAGCTCTACATGGCTGCCTTCTTGCTCATGGTCGATGGCTTTGCCTATATCATGCAAAAGACCCGCTCGCTTTGCAAGGGTAATGTCAAGGCCAAGCTCTGCCGCCATCATACCTGCAAGGTGAGAAACCTCTATAGAGTGGCGTAGCACATTTTGACCATAGCTTGTGCGATATTTCATCTTACCTAAAAGCCTTACAAGGTCTGGGTGGATGCCGTGAACGCCCGTTTCAAGGGTTGCAGATTCACCCTCTTCACGTATAATGCCTTCAACCTCTTTTTTAGCTTTTTCTACCATTTCTTCAATGCGGGCTGGGTGCACACGACCATCTGCAACTAGCTTTTCAAGGACTATTTTTGCAATCTCACGCCTAACTGGGTCAAAACCTGATAAAATAACAGCTTCTGGCGTGTCGTCTATAATAAGGTCAATACCCGTTAGAGACTCTAATGTGCGTATGTTGCGGCCTTCACGCCCGATGATGCGGCCTTTCATCTCATCATTTGGCAGCTGCACAACAGACACGCTAGACTCGGTTACATGGTCTACAGCACACCTTTGCACCGCAACAGCTAAAATCTCTTTAGCTTTTTTGTCTGCCTCAAGCTTTGCGTTAGCCTCTGCCTCTTTTATCATTTTGGCAGCCTCTACTTTAACTTCGCTTTCGATTGTAGATAAAAGATAATCCTTAGCCTGCTCTACAGTTAAGCCAGACACTCGCTCAAGCTCTTGCTGCTTTTGTGCAACAATATCTTCAGCCTGCTGGGTTTTTACGTCAATATCTTCAAGCTTTTTTTGCAGTTGTTCTTCTTTTCTTTCGTAAGAGAGGGCTTTTTTATCTAAGCTCTCTTCTTTTTGGATAAGGCGTTTTTCTTGACGTTGCACCTCGGTGCGTCTTTCTTTTACTTCTTTTTCAATTTCATTTTTAGTTTTTAAGCTTTGCTCTTTAGCTTCAAGCAGCAGCTCTTTTTTCTTTGCAGCGGCCTCTCTATGGGCTTCCTCTTTAATGTTTTCTGCCTGTTTTTCGGCAGCTCCTAAAAGGTTTTCGGCAATTTTTTTGCGATATATAAAGCCCAGGAAGAGGCCAATTAACAAAGCAGCTGCACCTACAATAGCCGTTAAGACAATAGGTTCAATAATTGGCACCTCCTCACTAGGAGACTTTTGTCCCTAGAATATTTTATAGTATAACTCTTCAATTATAAGGGTTTTTCCACAGGATGTCAAGCTGATATTTTACAAGGGAGTGGGCATATTGCACTGATAGCTCCCACTCGTCATTGCGAACTTGATCCGCAATCCCCCTCCTAGTCGGGATAATTCGGGAGGGAAGGGGATTGCGGATCAAGTCCGCAATAGACTTGTTGCAAAATTATTATTATATAGCCCTACCATTATAGCCCTACCATTATAGCCCTACCATTTTCCTAGTCGTCATCCTGAGCTTGACTCAGAATCTATGTGGGTTTGTACATACCCTAATTAGGACTGCCCTTCTCTAATTAGATCCTGAGTCAAGCTCAGGATGACGACTAGGAGTTAATTTCGCAACAAGTCCTCAATGACGTTGTGGGTGCTATTTGTCCACTCATTTTACAATTTTGCATCAAAGGGAACAAAACTTTGTCGAAATACGTTATAATATTAAGACACATACATTTGACAAAAAGCAAGGAGTTTAATAATGCTTAAGAAAATTTTTAAATCACTAACAATAGTTGCTATCACTTTGTTTGCAACCGCTGCTTGTGGCAGTCATTTTGAGGATAATCCTCCAGGTCAGGTCATAAATATGCAAGAATACACCCACATACCCCTAGCTTTTGAGGGGGTGCACAACATGGATTATGAGGCGAACCCCTTTATTCAATTTGATTTTTTTATAGAATCAAAACTAGACCAATACATAGAGTTTAGCTATAAAAACCCACATTTAAGCTATGAATATATTGTATGGAAGATTAATGCTGGTTTAAATAGAGAGTTTTTTTATAATCCACACACCATATCTGCTGCCCACCCTTTGCTGGTAAACCCTTTTAATAGGCTAGATTATGACTTTGTGCCTTACCAGTTAGAAACAATTGGCAACAGTAATTTTCAAGCAACACCCCAAGCTGTAAGTGCTTTTAATAAGCTTCAAGCATATGCAGCAACCCATGGGCACAATTTGTGGGTGGCGTCTGCCTATAGATCAATTTACACTCAACGCAATTTGTATGAACGCAATGGTCATCTAGGCACCATAGCAAGGCCAGGCCATAGCGAGCATCACACAGGGCGTGCTATAGATTTGGGCGGGCCTTTAGGCTTGCTTGATATGCCTTATGAAGTGGCAACAAGCCCCGCAGCCCTTTGGCTTGTAGATAATGTGTATGCCTTCGGATTTATCATCAGATATACCTACGAAAACAGCCGCATCACAGGCTTTCCAGGAGAGCCGTGGCATATTACATATGTAACAAGAGAAGTGTCATACGCTATGCAAAATGGCGGCTATAACAGCCTCGAAGAGTTTGTGGCAAGAAACCCCTCTTTCGTGTTTAACCCTAATTGATATGTCATCATCCTGAGCTTGCACCATTCCAATTCGCTCCCTACCGCCATCCCATACTCACGTCAATCTAATTTGGAATTTTTACCACTGTAGGGAACGCATTTATGCGTTCCGCATTGCCTTGTTTAAGGATAAAAAGGTACATATCCAATAACGGAATGGATGAATCCATTCCCTACAGGGTTAAATCGGAATGACGTGTTCCGTGTTTAACACCCCCAGCCTGCCCCGCACTCCGATGCGGGGTCATCCCGTGCTTGACACGGGATCTATGTATGATAGTAGACACCCAACTAGGACTGCCCTTCTCCAATTAGATCCCGTGTCAAGCACGGGATGACAGGGGGTGTAAAAAATCAACCCTTAAGCTCCGCACAAAAATCCACAAGAGGCTGGCTGTCTTTATACCTTATGGCATCTATCACAACATTCTTTTCATCCGTTAAATATATGGTTATTTTTAATTTTCGCATATCTTTTCTCAAAATACTAACTCTTTTGATTTTATTTGTAGGCATCAAAATAGACCTAAACAAGGATTTTTGCTCAAGCCCATTTTCATATACTATAATCCTCGTTAGCATAGCGTTAACGGCAAAAACAACATAAGCCAAAGCCACCACAAACATAGCCCCGCTCACAACAAGGGCATATGTAGGCACCTCACTCCTACTAAGCCACGTACCCACAAACATTTGCAAGGTTATAAAGCTTAGCAAAAAAGACACAGCGGCGTTTAGCCTATACAAAAACACCTTGTGAAAAACCTCTTTTTCTTCGCCCATCTCTTCCCTACACATTAAATCTAAACTCCACAATATCACCCTCTTGGATAATATAATCCTTACCCTCAAGGCGAAGCACGCCTGCGTCTTTACAAGCGTTATAGCTGCCCTTTTCCATCAACACGTCAAAGTTTACAACCTCAGCCCTAATAAACCCACGCTCTATATCAGAGTGGATTTTGCCGCCCGCTTTCTTAGCAGGTGTGCCTTTTTTAATTGTCCAGCCACGCACCTCTTTTGGCCCTGCTGTTAAAAAAGACATAAGCCCAAGGGATGAGTATGCCGCATTTGTAAGCTTAGGCGTGGCTGATTTGGTAGCCCCTATCATGGCTAAAAACTCCGTTTTTTCTTCTTCATCCATACCTATAAGCTCTTCTTCCATCTGGGCAGATACCACAAAAACTTCTCTCTCTTCCCCTGGGTATTTGTTAGCTAGATATTTTTTCATAGCTAATACATGAGGGTGGCTATCAGCACCTGCATAATCATCCTCACCCACATTTGCAACATATATCATGGTTTTAAAGGTTAGCAAACCATAGTGTGCCAAAGCCGCCGCCTCATCAGGCGTAAAAGGCAAAGACCAAACGGGCTTTTCATCTTCCAAGCCAGCAAGCACACGCTCAAGCAGGGCTATCTCATCTTTAGCAGCTGCCCCCTTTGCTGATTTTGCCTCTTTTTTCACCTTTTCAATACGCTTTGCAACCTGCTCCATATCCGCAAAGATAAGCTCTAGGTCGATAGTCTCCATATCTCTAGCTGGGTCAAGGTCGCCGTCTACATGCATTACATTTTCATCTTCAAAGCAACGTACAACCTGCACAATGCCATCTACCTCACGTATATGAGATAAAAACTTGTTGCCAAGGCCAGCCCCGTCTCCGCTACCCTTTACAAGGCTTGGTATATCTACAAACTCTATGGTTGTGTTTACAAGCTTCTTAGCATCATACATTTTTTGTAGCTCTACAAGCCTTTCATCCGCCACAGCTACAATGCCTACGCTTTTGTCGGTTGTAGAAAAGGCATGAGCCGCCGAGCCTGATTTTACGCCAGTTAAAGCTCCAAATAACGTGCTTTTGCCACAGTTTGGCAATCCAACTAATCCTAATTGCATTTATCTCACCTAATTTATCCTTTCAAAAGTTAATTTTCAAATCTGCCTTATATTATAGCACATACCCCTCATAATTTCAAAGCTTTTTTGAGATACTAAGTAAAGGTACAAAACATCGCTTCACCAAATTTGCTAAACCGCATATACAAATAAGTAAAGAAACGAAAGGGGATAATTGCGTCCAAACCCGTCATCCCAAACTCATGTCATTTTGATTTGCCAATCACTTAAGCTCGTCATTGCAGGCTTGTAGCAAAACGAACCCCAGTGTCGTCATCCCGTGCTTGACACGGGATCTATGTATGATAGTGGACACCCAACTAAGACTGCCCTTCTCCAATTAGATCCCGTGTCAAGCACGGGATGACGATAATGACGAAGGGTAGAGTTTTCTAAGACGGTAAATTAGAATGGCATGTCTCAAACTTGATTTGGGATCTCCCTAACATCGCTTGCTCACTAATAGCTAATTAAGACAGCAGGCAACCCAAAGGAATAGGATGACGTTATGGATGGATTTTATCTACTCCAAACAAAGAAACGAAAGGGGATAAAAACATGAGGGATTTTTTTGTTATTTTAGCTTTGATTTTGCTAGGTGCTTCTGCCTGCGGCTCAGCTGATGGAGGCTCTGATGGCTATATACAAGAATATGAAACCAAAGCAGAGCAAAGTGAGCTTTCAGAAAAAGATTTAAGTGAATATCTAAACAGCTATGAAGAGGTCGCAAATACATCCATCCACATTTATGGCAACTCCATCATAATAGGCCTTGACCTTGTGGCAGATATGGAGACAAAAGACCTCACTAGGCTAAAAGACGCCATAAAAAGCGATATAAAAGCAAAAAACAGCCACATAAACCACGTAGCCATCACCACCTCGCCAGATCTCTACAAAAAGATTTTGGGCATCTCCGAAAATTCTTCACCCCCCCAACCTCCCGAAGCAGAGATTTTCGAGATACCAGTACCAACTTTTTAGCCATATCTCGCCACCCTACACTTCTCCCCGCATCAAGCCCGCAACGCATCATCCCAATCTACCCTTGTAGGGAGTGGATTTATCCACTCCGCATAGCCTAGCTGAAGGATTAGTAGGTACCATCCCAATTATTCGGAATGGATAAATCCATTCCCTACAGGGCAGATGGGCGAATCGGGATGATGTTAGCACAGGATGATGAGACAGGATGCCAGCTAGGGTTGAGGCAAAAGACACAGCTTATGATAGCAAACAAAAACCCCACACCTCAAGCCCATACATAATCTTGAGGTGTGGGGTTTAACTTATCCCTGATTAGACTTGTAGTAAATCACCATCCCGCCATCGTCATCCCGTGCTTGACACGGGATCTCACTAGCATAACGTACAGCCTAGTAAGCAATTAGTATAGGGAGGCTCCTAATCAAGTTGGGGAAACATCATTCCGATTTGCTATTTTGAAGAATCTCACAACGTCATCCCCAACTTGATTGGGGATGACGGTTAATTTGCTCTACTTTGTAAAGCAAATCGGAATGACGTGAATTGGGGATGGTAGCAGGTGTATAATCACAAAAAACAAAAGAACCCAAACCGCAGGCTCTTTTATTTTATCTTTAGTTGTTTGAAGCTGAAAGGATGTGATGGGGGTTTATGGCTGTGTTGTCGTTTTGAACATTAAAGCTAATGTGATACCCCTTGGCAGCCCCAAACATAGAAGGAGAGCCTACATTGCCGATTATTTGACCACGGTTTACTACATCGCCCACCGAGACCATGTTTTCTGGGCTCAGCTGCCTGTATGTAGTGCTCCAACCGTTACCGTGGTATAGAACGACTACCTGTCCAAACTGGGGGGATTCAAAAGTATCTCTAACAATGCCGTCGGCCGCCGCCCTAACTATATCTCCGCTGTTTGCAGCTATAGAGATGCTGTCGTTAACTCGCCATTGGTCTAGGGTCGGGTCAAAGATATGCCTATCCATAGAAAAATCTAGCAAGATCTCCCCTAAAAGAGGCCAATGCATATCGTCATTTTCG
The DNA here is from genome assembly GCA_009781815.1 of Defluviitaleaceae bacterium. Classification (GTDB taxonomy): domain Bacteria; phylum Bacillota; class Clostridia; order Lachnospirales; family WRAX01; genus WQVB01. The sequence continues at coordinate 1,305 of WQVB01000005.1, read as the reverse complement.
GTAAACTGGGTAAAGTGTGGCCCTATGTCATAGCCGAAAATATCATAGATATCTTCATGGTGTGCTTCTTGCTGTTGCGGTTGGCCTTGCGGCGGGTCTTCTGCTGGTGTCTCTACCGCTGCCTCTGGTGGAGCTTGAGGTTGTGTTGGGCCGTCTCCATTTGGGGTAGGCTGGTTTAATGGCTGCCCACCTTGGTTTGGCACAGGCGTAGGCTGTTGTGGCTGCCTAGATGGTATGTTTGGCAAATTTGCCAAAGGGTCATCTGTGGTGCCGCTTACCATTGCTGCATCTTCGTTTTCGTCAAAGATGTTTGACACATTGGACGGGTATGTGTCCATGTCTTCGTTGTTAAAAAGATTGGCATAGCCTATAATCACAGCCAGCACCAATAGGCCGCCAATAGCACTATAAAGTGCCACATTAAGGCCTTTGTTTTTTTGCGTTACTTTTTTTGTGTTTGGTCTATTTGACATTATTTGTAACACCTCCGCTCTTAGTATTGCCCCTAACCCCTCCTCATTATTCTCAAAATGTAAAATTTTTTCAAAATAATATTATGGGTATAGGGTCAGGGTTACGTTAGAGGTTTTGGGGCAGGCACACAAAGCTCTTGCCATAATGCAAGGGCTTTTATTTGTTCTTGATTTTTCCACATTTATGTGTTATAATATTTGCGAAGATTATTAAAGAAGGAGGCCTTTTAAAATGACAGCTAAAAAAACCATTTTTTCGGGGATGCAGCCTACAGGTGTGCCTCATCTTGGCAATTATCTTGGAGCTGTCAAGCATTGGCAAAGCCTACAGGATGAGTTTGATTGCCTTTATTGTATTGTAGACCTTCACGCCATTACCGTTAGGCAAGAGCCTGCGGCCTTGAGAGAGGCCAGCCGCAACCTTTTGGCATTGTATATAGCCTGCGGCCTTGACCCTGAAAAAAACACCCTTTATATACAATCTCACAACCCGCAACACCCCTATTTGTCTTGGCTTTTGTCTTGTTATAGCTATATGGGTGAGCTTAGTAGGATGACCCAGTTTAAAGACAAATCCGCCAAAAACGAGGCGAATATAAATGTAGGTTTGTTTAGCTACCCAGTTTTGCAGGCGGCAGATATTTTGCTTTTTGGCACAGACCTAGTGCCAGTTGGGGAAGACCAAAAGCAGCATCTTGAGCTTTCGAGGGATATTGCCATACGTTTTAACAACATTTATGGCGACATCTTCACCGTGCCTGAGGCATATATTCCTAAAAGCGGCGCTAGGATAAAGTCTCTCTCAGACCCTACAAAAAAGATGTCTAAATCT
>WQVB01000004.1 GCA_009781815.1 Defluviitaleaceae bacterium | reverse complement strand
GCCCCCTAGGGAAGATAACGCACCTGCCTTTATCAAAGCCTCTACAGACCTTTTGTTAATGTCTCCATCGCTACCTACCCGCATCAAAAAGTCGCTTAGGCTTAAAAACTGCCCTAAGCTCTCTCTTTGCTTGGTTAGCGCCGCAACCGTTGGCCTGCCTAGGTTTTTAATGGCGTTTAAGCCAAAGCTTATCTTGTTTTCATCAATAACGGCAAAGTTGCCAAAGCTGTGGTTAATATCAGGCGGGGCAACCTCTATGCCCATTTGCTTACACTCTGCAATATACTCCGCAACCTTGTCCATATTATCCATTATAGATGTAAGCAAAGCCGCCATATATGGGGCTGGGTAGTGGGTTTTAAGCCATGCTGTTTGATACCCTACAGTAGCATAAGCGGCGGCATGGGCTTTGTTGAAGGCATACTTAGCAAAATCCTCCATTTCATACCATATTTCTTCGGCAATAGTTTGAGATATGCCACGGGCTAGGCAGCCCTCCACCTCCCCTTCTATACCGTGTATAAAGTGTTGCTTTTCTTGTATCATCACTTCTTCGGTTTTTTTGCTCATAGCACGGCGTATTAAATCACTCCGCCCTAGGCTATACCCAGCTAGGAGCTGAACGATTTGCATAACTTGCTCTTGATATACAATCACCCCATAGGTCTCTTCCAGCAGGGGTTTAAGCTCTGGTAGCAGGTATTTTACTTCACCTTTGGCGTGTTTGTTTTTTAGATATTTGGGTATAAAATCCATAGGCCCAGGGCGAAAGAGAGATATGCCCGCCGTTAAGTCTCCTATACTTTCAGGCTTTAGCTCCTTCATAAAGCTTGTCATCCCTCGGCTCTCTAGCTGAAACATGCCCTCGGTTTTGCCTGCGGCTATAGCCTCAAACACCTGCTTGTCTTCCATATCAATCTTTGTGATGTTAATATCTATGCCATAACGGCGTTTTATCTCTGCCGTTGTGTGTTTGATAACGGTAAGAGTGCGAAGGCCTAAAAAGTCCATCTTTAAAAGGCCAAGCTCCTCCAAAACACCCATGCTAAACTGGGTTGTGTTTACCCCATCGTTTTGGCTTATGGGCACATGGCGGGTTAGCTCTTTGTCTGATATAACAACCCCTGCCGCATGGGTGGAGGCGTGGCGAGGCAGGCCTTCAAGCCTTTTTGCCATGTCTATAAGCCCTTTTGAGGCGGGGTTTGTGTCATACTCTTGTTTAAAGGTTGGCTCTATTGATAGTGCCTTATCCAGCGTCATACCTAACATAAAGGGGATTTTTTTGGCGATAGCGTCTACCTGTGCATAAGGCATGCCCAAAGCCCGCCCTACATCACGTATAACAGCCTTTGCCCCCATTGTTCCAAAGGTGATTATTTGGGCCACTCTATCATCTCCATATTTGGAGATAACATAGTCTATCACCTCTTGCCGCCTTTCGTAGCAAAAATCAATATCTATATCGGGCATAGATATCCGCTCAGGGTTTAAAAAACGCTCAAAAATAAGCCTATGCTCAAGAGGGTCTATATTGGTGATGTCGAGGGCATATGCCACAATGCTGGCGGCAGACGTGCCTCGCCCTGGCCCCACGGCAATGCCCTTTTTCTTAGCATATGCAATAAAATCCCACACCACTAGAAAATAGTCGCAAAAGCCCATAGAGTTAATGGTGTTAAGCTCATAATTTGCTCGCTTTATTATCTCTTCATCAAGCTTATCATATCGCCTCTCTAGCCCCTCAAAGGTCAGTTTGCGGAGTAGCTCTTTGGCACTCATCCCATCAGGTGTGGGGTATTTGGGTAGTTTGTATTCGTTAAAAGTAAGCTCTACATTGCAGCGGTGGGCTATTTTCATAGTATTTTCTAGCGCTTGCGGCAAATGAGAGAAAAGCTCCTCCATCTCCTCGTAGGATTTTAGGTAGAAGTTATCACTTCCATATTCCATTCTATCATCATCCGCCATTGTTTTGCCTGTTTGCACGCAAAGCAGCACCTCGTGGGTTTTTGCGTCTTCTTTATATAGATAGTGAACGTCGTTGGTGGCTACAAGGTCAAGGTCAAGGTCTCGCCCAATGCGTATCAAGCCTTCGTTAACCCGCTTTTGCTCCTCCATGCCGTGGTCTTGCAGCTCTAAAAAAAATCTATCTCTTCCAAATATATTTTTGTAGATGGCGGCCATCTCTTTGCCCTTTTCAACCCCATGCCGCAAAATATTTTTAGACACAGGGCCAGAAAGGCAGGCAGAAAGGCATATAAGCCCTTCGTTGTGTTTTTCAAGCAATTCCAAATCTATGCGGGGTTTATAATAAAAGCCTTCGGTGTAGCCTAGAGACACTAGCTTCATCAGGTTTTCATAGCCTATGTTGTTTTCGGCAAGCAGCACCAAGTGATAATAAAAATTATCTGCAGAGTGGTTTTTATCAAGACGGCTTTTAGAGGCCACATATACCTCACACCCTAAAATAGGCTTGATGCCAGCTTTTTTAGCCGCTTTGTAAAAGTCGACAACGCCGTGCATGTTGCCGTGGTCGGTTATGGCCATAGCCTCCATGCCTAACTTTGCTCCATGCTCTACAAGCTCGCTAATTTTAGCCATACCGTCTAGCAGGCTATATTCTGTATGCAAATGTAAATGAGTAAAGTTTTTCATGGTTTAATTATAGCACAAGCCAATGGCGAGGGCAACATATTCCTTTTGCTGGGGATGGCTAATCCCACACCCAGCGTCATTGCGGGCTTGACCCGCAATCCCCTGCCTTCATAACACTGCTTCGACTATTAGTTATCTCATAACCGAACCCTTCAGAAAGGAAGGGGATTGCGGGTCAAGCCCGCAATGACGAACTTGAGTAATCAGCAAATCGGAATAACATGAGCTCAGGATGACGAGATAGAGATTGTTCGCCATTACGTTTTCAACAAAGCCAATAAACAAAATAAATATTGACAAGCTTTTGTCCATATACTATAATGCGTATATCTTGATACTGCAATGGAGGTGATTTGTGTGGCGTTTATTTCAATGATATTAGGGGTTATTGCCTTGGTGGGTGCTTTTATTCCACTTCCCATTATTGGCAGCCTTATCTTCCCTATCGCTATAGTTGGCCTTATACTAGGCCTTATAGCTAGAAGTAAAGAAAAATCTAGAAATGCTAATATCGGTATTATCTTGTGTATACTGGCTTTAGTGGCTGGCATTGTAATGGCTATCATTTTTGGAGTTTTTGATTTCATTCTTAATCTCTTTAGGTAGTTTTAGTTAAAATAAAAATAACCCCTTCATGTTTAACTTCATGAAGGGGTTATTTTTTTGAGCTTGCCTTATGAGCCTTCCACCAGAATATCAAAGCTGCAATAGACTCATTGAGAAATTAACCCTACTCGTCATCCCGTGCTTGACACGGGATCTATGTATGATAGTGGACACCCAACTAGGTCTACCCTTCTCCAATTAGATCCCGTGTCAAGCACGGGATGACGGTAGGGGCGTAAATTAGATTGGTGTGTCTTGAGCTTGACCTAGGATGACGTTCAAGGTTTCAATATATGATATTGTGGGTATAATTTCCATATAATCACCTCTTTGTGCGATATTTGAACATAAAAAAGAGCCCTCAAGGTGGGCAAAAATATTCTAAAGACTAGAAAAAAAGTATTGACAATGGTTGAATACTGTGGTAGAATGGAGTTTCGAGTTGTGTGGGCTGTACAAAAAAGGCATTTTTATGTCTTTTAAAAAAGCCTATCTCCAAATGATATATTGCTTGATTTTAAAGGCTTTGAAGAAATGTCATGCCTTTACTATATTATTAGTATATCACATTTCAGGAAATAAATCAATAATTTTTTATTAATAATTTTTAACAATTAAAAAGTTTGAAACAAGTATAAGGAAAAAATGCTTTAAAAATCACTTTGGCGAAGGGGTAGATGGCTATGGAAAAAGCAAGGATGAAAAAAGCAACCTTGGGTAACGCCTCAAGAATAAGTTATTCTAGAACCAACGAAATTTTAGAAATGCCCAATTTAATCGAGGTACAAAAAAACAGCTATGAGTGGTTTTTGGCAGAAGGCATTGACGAAGTTTTTCGTGATATATCCCCCATCACAAACTATGGCGACACCCTCATTTTAGAGTTTGTTGGCCATTATTTGGACAAGGGTGATACAAAATACACCGTTGAAGAGTGTAAAGAGCGAGACACCACCTACGCTGCCCCTTTAAAAATTAAAGTGAGGCTTCGCAACAAAGAAGCAAATGAGATAAAAGAGCAAGAGATTTTTATGGGTGAGTTTCCTCTTATGACGGATACTGGCACATTTATCATAAACGGTGCAGAGCGTGTTGTTGTTTCTCAGCTTGTTCGCTCCCCTGGCATATACTATAACATCGACCATGACAAGGTGGGTAAGCAGCTTTTTAGTGCTACCGTCATCCCTAACCGTGGTGCTTGGATAGAGTATGAAACAGACTCTAACGACATCTTCTCCATTCGTGTTGATAGAACAAGAAAGATACCTGTAACCTGCTTTATACGTGCTATGGGCATTGGCACCGATGCACAAATAATCGAGCTTTTTGGTGAAGAGCCAAAGCTTTTAGCTACAATTGAAAAAGATATAAGCAAAAACAAAGAAGAAGGCCTTATAGAGGTTTATAAAAGACTAAGACCAGGCGAGCCACCAACGTCAGAGGCGTCTGAGTCTCTTTTGCGTTCTATGTTTTTTGACCCTAAGCGTTATGACCTTGCAAAGGTTGGCCGCTATAAATTCAACAAAAAGCTTGCTTTACGCAACCGTATAAAGGGCTATACCCTCTCTCAAGATGTGGTTGACCCTTATGGCAACACCATAGCACAAGCAGGCACGATTGTAAGTCTTAACCTTGCTGATGAGATACAAAACAGCGGTTGTAGCTTTGTTTGGGTTAAAGTGCAAAGAGGTGATGAAGAGGCAGAGGCAAAGGTGCTTACCAACGGCTTTGTTAACCTTGATAAGTTTTTAGCTTTGCGTGAGCTTGACCCGTCAAAAATAACCATAACCGAGCCTGTGCATTTTGACACCTTGATGCAGCTTTTTGTTCAATATGAAGATGATGCTGAGCTTATAGGTGCTATAAACGCAAACAAAGCGAGCCTTGTGCCAAAGCATATCACCATTGAAGATATGATGGCGTCTATCAACTATATTATAGGTTTAGACTATGGCCTTGGCCACAAAGATGATATCGACCACCTTGGCAACCGCCGCATACGTGCTGTTGGTGAGCTTTTGCAAAACCAGTTCCGCATTGGCTTGTCTCGTATGGAGCGTGTTATTAGAGAGCGTATGACAATACAAGACCAAGAGGGCTTAACGCCTCAATCTCTAATCAACATACGCCCTGTTACAGCTGCTATTAAAGAGTTTTTTGGTAGCTCGCAGCTTTCACAGTTTATGGAGCAAACAAACCCGCTGGGTGAGCTTACCCACAAGCGTCGCTTATCAGCCTTAGGCCCTGGTGGTTTATCACGTGATAGAGCATCTTTAGAGGTGCGAGACGTACACGACAGCCACTATGCTAGAATGTGCCCTATCGAGACGCCAGAAGGCCCAAACATAGGCCTTATAAACTCTTTAGCCACCTATGCTCGTATAAACGAGTATGGCTTTATTGAAGCACCCTATCGCAAAGTTGACAAAACAACCACCCCACCCCATGTAACGGATGAGTTTGTTTATGTAACCGCTGATGAAGAAGAAAACTACATTGTAGCACAGGCTAATATTGTGCTTGATGATAAAAACAATATTGTAGATGCACGTGTACCTTGCCGCCACAAGGACATTATTAACGAGTTTCCCGCTACGGATGTGGATTTGATGGATGTTAGCCCGAAGCAGATTGTGTCTGTGGCTACAGCCCTAATCCCCTTCTTAGAGAATGACGACGTTTCACGAGCGCTTATGGGCTCTAACATGCAACGCCAAGCTGTGCCGCTAATTAAGACGGACAGCCCGATTATCGGTACGGGTATGGAGTATAAAACAGCCAAAGATAGTGGCGTATGTGTTATAGCTAAAAACGATGGCGTGGTTGAGAGTGTATCTGCCACGGGCATTGTTGTTGACACAGGCACAAGTAAAGATAGATATAAAATTGTAAAGTTTACCCGAAGCAACCAAGGCACATGTATCAACCAAAAGCCTCTAGTTGAGGTTGGGCAAAAGGTAGAAGCTGGGCAGATTATAGCCGATGGCCCCTCTACCGAAAACGGCGAGCTTGCCCTTGGGCAAAACCCCTTAATAGGCTTTATGTCTTGGGAGGGTTATAACTATGAGGATGCTATCCTCCTTAGCGAAAAGCTTGTGCGTGATGATGTTTACACCTCTATCCATATTGAGGAGTATGAATCTGACGCTAGAGACACCAAGCTTGGCCCAGAAGAGATTACAAGAGACATACCCAACGTGGGTGATGATGCCATCAAAAACCTTGATATAGACGGCATTATCCGTGTTGGTGCCGAAGTCCGCCCTAATGACATTTTAGTGGGCAAGGTTACGCCAAAGGGCGAAACGGAGCTTACCTCTGAAGAACGTCTCCTCCGTGCTATTTTTGGTGAAAAGGCACGTGAGGTGCGTGATACGTCTCTTCGTGTGCCTCATGGTGAAAGCGGCATTGTTGTTGATGTTAAAATCTTCACCCGCACAAATGGTGATGAGCTGCCACCTGGGGTAAACCAAGTTGTGCGTGTGTATATCGCCCAAAAGCGTAAAATATCTGTTGGTGATAAAATGGCTGGTCGCCACGGTAACAAAGGCGTTATCTCTCGAGTTTTACCTGTTGAGGATATGCCCTTTTTACCAAACGGTCGCCCGCTAGATATTGTTTTAAACCCGTTAGGCGTGCCCTCTCGTATGAATATTGGTCAGGTTTTGGAGGTTCACTTAGGCCTTGCTGCAAAGGTGCTTGACTGGAAGGTAGCCTGCCCCGTGTTTGACGGTGCAAGCGAGATAGACATAATGGACACCCTAGAGCTTGCCAACGACTATGCCAATGCTGACTGGGCTGATTTTGAAGCCAAGTGGAAGGGCGTTATCGAGGCAGACATTTATGCCCAGTTAGAAGAAAACAAAGCCCAGCGTAAAAACGAAGAATGGAAAGGCGTGCCGATAGATAGGCACGGCAAAATCCACCTTCGTGATGGTCGCAGCGGGGAGTTTTTCGACAACCCTGTTACAGTTGGTTATATGCACTATCTAAAGCTCCACCACCTTGTAGACGACAAGATACACGCTCGCTCTACTGGCCCATACTCTTTAGTTACGCAACAGCCACTGGGCGGTAAAGCTCAGTTTGGTGGTCAGCGTTTTGGAGAGATGGAGGTGTGGGCGTTAGAGGCTTATGGTGCGGCATACACCCTTCAAGAAATCCTAACGGTAAAGTCGGATGATATTGTGGGTCGTGTGAAGACTTATGAAGCCATTGTAAAGGGCGAAAACATCCCCGAGCCAGGCATCCCAGAATCCTTTAAAGTTTTACTTAAAGAGCTGCAAGCCCTTGGCCTTGATGTAAAGGTGCTTAAAGGTGGCGACACCGAGATAGAGATAAAAGAAGATGTGGATGATGTTGTGGTTACATCTGGCGTCAACATGGAAGGTGTTGAGAGAGATGATGACGACAATAACGGCTTTCTAAAAACATCTAGGCACTCTTACGACGACCATAAAGAGATTATGGAGTCTGGCAGGATGTCTATTATAGACGAAGAGGATATAGACTCTGACTTTGAAGATAGCTACGAAGATTCGGATGACGACAACGAAGAATAGAAAAGGAGAGGATAAGCTATGGACGCAACCCAAAAGATAGACGACCAGTTGCAAGGCAAAGATGGCGAGGGCGTCATCGTGTTTGACTCTATAAAGATAGGCCTTGCCTCTCCTGAAAAGATTAGAGAGTGGAGCCGAGGGGAAGTTAAAAAACCCGAGACCATCAACTACCGCACCCTAAAGCCCGAAAAAGACGGCTTGTTTTGTGAGCGTATTTTTGGCCCAGATAAAGACTGGGAGTGCCATTGCGGCAAATATAAGCGTATACGCTACAAAAACACCGTTTGCGACCGCTGTGGTGTTGAAGTAACCAAGAAAAAGGTGCGTAGAGAGCGTATGGGGCATATTGAGCTTGCTGCCCCCGTATCTCACATTTGGTATTTTAGGGGCATCCCAAGCCGCATGGGGCTTATTCTTGCTATGTCGCCCCGCTCTTTAGAGAAGGTGTTGTATTTTGCATCTTATGTAGTGCTTGACCCTAAAGAAACTGGCTTAACGTATAAGCAACTTATGACGGAGAAAGAATATACCGACGCTGTAGAGCTTTATGGTGAAGATAGCTTTAGAGTGGGCATGGGGGCGGAATCTATTAGAGAGCTTCTAATGGATATTGACCTTGATGGAGAGGCTGTTGAGCTTCGAGAGATCCTTAAAAATGCCACAGGGCAAAAGCGTATCAAAGCCTTGAAAAAGCTTGAAGTTATCGAATCCTTCCGCACGTCAGGTAATGTGCCTTTTTGGATGATTTTAGACGTTATACCCGTTATCCCGCCAGACCTTCGCCCTATGGTGCAGCTAGATGGTGGTCGCTTTGCAACATCTGATTTAAATGATTTATATAGAAGAGTTATAAACCGCAACAACCGCCTAAAGCGTCTGCTAGACTTAGGTGCACCTGAGATTATAGTGCGTAACGAAAAGCGTATGTTGCAAGAGGCGGTAGACGCCCTAATTGACAATGGCAGGCGTGGCCGCCCAGTAACGGGCCCAGGCAACCGCCCGTTAAAATCTTTGTCTGATTTACTTAAGGGTAAGCAAGGTCGCTTCCGCCAAAACTTACTTGGTAAGCGTGTTGACTACTCTGGCCGCTCGGTTATTGTTGTTGGCCCAAAGCTTAAGATTTACCAATGTGGTTTACCAAAAGAAATGGCTATTGAGCTTTTCAAGCCCTTTGTTATGAAACGCCTTGTTGAGCTTGGAGAAAGCCACAATATCAAATCTGCCAAGCGTATGGTAGAGAGGCTTGAAGATAAAGTTTGGGATGTTTTGGAAGATGTTATTAAAGAGCATCCAGTTATCTTAAACCGTGCACCTACCCTTCACCGCCTAGGTATTCAAGCTTTTGAGCCTGTGCTGGTTGAAGGTAAAGCTCTTAAAATCCACCCGCTGGTGTGTACCGCATTTAATGCCGACTTTGACGGCGACCAAATGCCAGTCCATTTGCCGTTATCGGTTGAAGCTCAAGCAGAGTGCCGCTTCTTGTTACTCTCGCCAAACAACCTTTTAAAGCCTTCTGACGGTGCCCCTATAACCGTGCCTTCTCAAGATATGGTTTTAGGCATATACTACCTTACCATCACGAAAGATGGAGATATGGGCGAGGGCAAAGTATTTGCTGATGAAGATGAGGCTTTGCTGGCTTATGACAACGGCTTTATCACCCTTCACGCTAAAATCAAGGTGCGTCGCCTAGGTTATATTGTAGAGACAACGGCAGGCCGCATCGTCTTTAACCGTGCCATCCCTCAAACTTTAGGTTTTGTAGATAGAACAAACCTTGAGAACACGGGCAAATATGAGATTGACTTTACATGTGATAAAAAAGCCTTACAAAAAATCATCGACCGCTGCATCAGCCGTTTAGGCTTTACCGATACATCGGTGGTGCTTGATAGCATAAAAGATTTAGGCTTTAAATACTCTACCCGTGGGGCTTTAACGGTTTCTGTTTCTGATATGGAGATACCTGAAGCCAAGCCCGCCATCATCGCCGAGGCCGAAAAGGACGTTGAAAACGTAACCAAAATGTTCCGCCGTGGTTTAATGACGGATGAAGAGCGTTACAATAGAGTTATCGCCATTTGGAACCAAGCCAACGACGTAATAGCTGATGAGCTTATTAAAAACCTTGGTGAGTTTAACAACATTCAAATGATGGCTACATCTGGTGCTAGAGGCTCTAAAGCCCAGATAAAGCAGCTTGCAGGTATGCGTGGCCTTATGGCATCCCCCTCGGGCAAGATTATTGAGTTACCTATCAAATCCAACTTCCGTGAGGGCTTATCGGTTTTAGAATATTTCTTATCTGCCCACGGTGCTAGAAAAACCCTGTCAGATACAGCTTTAAAAACAGCTGACTCGGGCTACCTTACCCGCCGCCTAGTTGACGTTTCACAAGACATCATCATCCGTGATGTAGACTGTGTAGGAGATAGCCAAGACAAGCCAGGCATGTGGATATCCGCCTTCTTAGACAAGGCTATGAGCCAAGGTGATGCTAAAGAGGTTATAGTGCCTCTTCGTGATAGATTGATGGGTCGCTACAATGTGCATCAAATCACCCACCCCGAAACAGGTGAGGTGCTTGCAGAAGCTGACACAATGTTCACCGAAGATATGGCAGATGCCGTGCAAAACGCTGGTATTGAAGAGGTCTTCATCCGCACCACCCTCACCTGCCGCTCTAAAATAGGCCTTTGCTCTAAGTGTTATGGTGCTAACATGGCATCTGGTCGCATTGTGCGTGCTGGTGAAGCTGTTGGTATTATAGCGGCACAGTCTATCGGTGAGCCTGGTACACAGCTTACTATGCGTAACTTCCACACAGGTGGTATCGCATCGTCGGTAGATATTACCCAAGGTCTACCTCGTGTTGAAGAGCTTTTTGAAGCAAGAAAGCCAAAAGGCCTTGCTATTATAGCTGATTTTGACGGTGTTGTAACTATCTCTGACACTAAAAAGAAGCGTGAGGTTATCCTAACCGACCCACAAACAGGCGAGACGAAAGAATACCTTGTGCCATATGGCTCCAGCATTTGCATACACCACGGTGAGCATGTGGAAGCAGGCGATGAGATAACCGAAGGCTCCGTCTACCCTCACGACATCCTTAAAATCAAGGGCATACGTGGCGTGCAAGACTATATCTTAGGCGAGGTGCAAAGGGTATATCGCTTGCAAGGTGTTGACATTAACGACAAGCATATTGAGGTTATAGTCCGCCAGATGCTTAAACGTGTGCGTATTGAGGAAAATGGCGATTCTAACTTCCTGCCAGGATCTTTAATCGACTGGTTAGACTTTGAAGAAGAAAATGCACGCTTAGAGCGTGAAGGCCTTGAGCCTGCCATTGGCCAGCGTGTGCTTTTAGGTATCACCAAAGCCTCTCTTGCAACCGACTCCTTCCTCTCTGCCGCCTCCTTCCAAGAGACTACGAGAGTTTTAACCGAAGCCGCCATCAAAGGTAAGGTTGACCCTCTTATCGGTCTAAAGGAAAACGTTATCATCGGCAAGCTCATCCCAGCGGGCACAGGCATGAAAATGTACCGCAACATCGACGTTGTAGGTAGCTCAGCCGAAAATGATATAGAAATACCAACTATAGAGTACACCGAATATGACACAGAAGAGCTTGAAGCAGTAGAATAAACAAAACACCCTAGAAGCAATATGTTTCTAGGGTGTTTTGTTTAATTCAAAAACTCGATGAAACGCTTTTTATCCTCTTCACTCAACTTCCCGATAGGCATTTTATTCTTAATGAAAAGCTTTGGCAAGTTGATTAGTGTGCCAGAATCTACATATGATAGTCTATCAAGGCCAGCTTTATCCCAATCCTCAATTTTAAAATACTTTGAGCGTATAGGCTCGCTTTTAGATTCAAACTGCGTGGTGATTTGATACACTCCCACTTCCATATTATCAACCACATACACTAAAGCTGGACGCTTTTTGCCGCCATCAGCCCATGTAAGGTGTACAATAAACAGCTCAAAGGGCTTCACTAACCATTCACCGCCCAATCATATAAATCAGGATGCTTTTCTTTGTCGATAACAACATTGCCGTTCTCATCTACTTCTAGCCTAATCCTTCTAGGGTTGCTTTTCTCTAACGCAGCTATCAATTGCTCGTCAAGTGTAGGTTCTACCTTGGGAGTAAAAGGCAAGCCTCTCTCCGCTATTATCCTACGATAATACATATCAATGGCTGTCGTGTGATCAAGCCCCATACTTTCTAGCATTTGTGCCACTTTTTCTTTTACATTTTTATCAATTTTGATATTGAGCGTGGTTTTTGTTGCTGTGGATTTTGTAGTTGCAGTAGACATTTTCATCACCTCATAATTAATATTATTATCATAATAGCACTTTTTCATCCCATTGTCAACACATTAAGCTTATTTTGGGATGAATTTTAATGTCTCAAAAATTTTTTAATTTTTTTAAAAATATACATTGACAGATGAGGTATGTTGTGATATAGTATACATATCAGCAAGAAGTATATAAAATACTATTCGTCATCCTGAATCAAGCTGAGGATGAAAACGTAAATAGCATATCGAAAGGAGGGGGGCTATGTCTATAGCATCAGACCTCATTAGAGGCCACACAGACACCATCATCTTAGCATGTTTGATGGATGAAGATAACTATGGCTATGAGATAAACAAATCCATCTTACAAAAAACCGATGGAAGATACGAGCTTAAAGAGGCGACACTTTATACCGCCTTTAGGCGGCTAGAGCAGGCTGGACACATTTCATCCTACTGGGGCAATGAAATGACTGGAGCTCGAAGAAGATATTATAGCATCACCAACTCTGGCAGCGAAGCTTATCGAACATTGCTTAGCGAGTGGAAAAATGCCAAAGAAATGATTGAAGAATTGATTAAAGTGAAGGAGAATGAATAATGGAAGACAAATTACACAGATACATCGAATCTATTTTTGAAGACACAACACCAACAAAAAAGGCAACGGAGCTTAAAGAAGAAATGTTGCTAAACCTGCAAGACAAATATAGAGGCCTTATAGAAGAGGGCAAATCACCCGAGGCGGCCTTTAACATAGCCGTTGCAAGCATAGGTGATGTAAGGGTGTTGCTAAGGCAGCTAGAAGAAGACTCTCACCTGCAACCAGATGCCCAAAGGCTTGAAAAAGCCCGCAGAAAATCCGCAATGCTAACGTCTATCGCTATTATGATGTACATCTTAGCGGCCTTGCCTGTTATCATTTTTGAGACTATAGGCAACGGCAATTCTGAAGCTGGCATACCTATACTTATCATCATGGTAGCAGCCGCAACTGGTCTTTTAATCTACAACAACATGACAAAGCCAAGAATGTTGCATAAAGAAGAAGCAAAAATAGCCGAAATAAAAGACAAAGATGAGGAAAATGAATATTACCCAGCCAACCCTGAGGGCAGAAAAATGCGTGCGTCAATATCTACTGCTCTTTGGTCCCTCATTACTGTAACATACTTTCTCGTAAGCTTTACTACAAATATGTGGCATATATCTTGGGTTATCTTTATAGCGGGTGGCCTTATAGAGTCTCTTATCAACATCTTTTTCGCAGCCAAAAACAAAGGGGAATAAAAAATGAGCAGAACAAAACTTATTACAATTATATGTTGGTCCGTCAGTGCTTTGGCACTTTTAGGGCTTATTATATGGGTGCTTGTGGGCAATATGTTTACTTTTAGCTTCGGCTTTAACACAGGCCCTTTTACACCCGCCACCACCCAAAGCGTCAACACTCAAAACATCCACACCATAGACATAGACTGGACAGCAGGTGCCATATACGTTAGAAGGCACCAGGGTAATGAAATCATCGTAACGGAGCTTACCCAAAGAGAGCTTAGAGATAGAGAAGAAATGTATGTATCAACCAGCGGCGGCGTGCTAAGCATAAGGTACACCCAGCGTGGCGGCATAAACATAGGCATAAACAACCTATCAAAGCGGCTTGAGGTGCTTGTGCCCTACTCTATGGCGGGTGATTTTCAAGGCTTTCGTATAAATAACACATCAGGTCGTGTTATCATTAGCGATATTGGTGCTGATAACTTTAGCATTAGAACAAACAGCGGGAGGATAGAGCTTCACAACATCACCGCTACCACCTTCTCCGCTACCACTACTTCAGGCAGGGTTGAGGTGTTCAACATATATGCAGAAGACATCTCCACCCGCACCAATAGCGGCAGAATAGAGATGCGTGATATAATATCAAACCAGCTATCCGCCACCACAACTTCAGGTCGTATTGAGCTTTTCACAGTAGAGGCAGAAGACATTAACCTTCGCACCAACTCTGGCATGATTAGGGCTTCAGACACAGATGCAGGCTCTATCACCACCCAAACATCCTCAGGCAGGCATGAGCTTTTTGGCAGCTTTGGCTACGTTAACGCCCGCAGTAACAGCGGTAGGTTAGAGATTGTAAGCGATATTGTGCCAAGCCACATCACAGCCCGTGCCACTTCAGGCAGAATAGACGTTACGGTGCCAAACCAAGAGCCTATAGCTGTGCAATACTCCACATCATCAGGTCGCTTTTCAAGCGAAATACCCACCATCGCCCACAGCGGGGCAAATGCACAATTTAACCTATCTACAAGCAGCGGTAGAATAAGCATTTTTCAGCGTTAATTTTTCGCCATCCCAAACCATAATCGGGGTGGCGATTTTGTAAAGGCTTTAGAAGGAGTATGTAATAATGAACAAAATCATACAGTCAATGAGAATACACGCATGGTCGCTTGCCTTTGCTATATGGCTTGTAGCGACTGGCTTGTTTATATCGCCTTTGTTAAGCGAGGCATTAGGTATAGAGGGGTATTATAGCTCTATTTTGTTGATGGTGCTGCTCTACATCCCCTTTTGCATAGCTTATCCGCTAGTTAATGAAAAAACACCTATCAAACCCTATCGATTTAAATTATCATCAAAGCAAGATTTTGTGTGGGCGATGGTGATAGGCGTGGCCATATCGGTGGTAGGCATATTTATCTTCTTAACGCCTTGGTCTTCTTTAGACATTATCGATAATAGGATTGTTCCATATCCACTTTGGGTGCTTTTCTTAGGCACGGGCTTGTTTATATCTATTGTAGATGAGTTATTTTTGCGGGATGCACTTCATAGCGACTATAGAGGGCAAGGTGTGTCTATAGGGCATGCAGCCGCCGCTATAGCTATAATCTCTACAATACCCCACAGCGGAGGACCTCTCCTAAACCTACTCTTCATGATCGGGTTGCGTTTTATGTGGGTGTTCACTATTCACTTTACCAAGTCTATTTTACCTGCCATTTTGCAACACATCATCATCAATGTGGCTATTATCGTGTTTTTCTCTCAAGTATTTTCTTTTGAGAATATGAATGTGCTTCGTATCATCTTTGGCGTGTTGTCGGCATTTGCCGTTGTAGCTATATACCTTGGATTAAAAAGCATGAAGGCAAACCATGCTAAAGACCACCCTGAGGATTTGATTGAAACTCCAAAAAAATCTTTCTGGCAAGTTTTTAATTGGCTGTTTTGGGTGTTTGTAGCCTTGTTGATATTTATGCAGTTTATATTTTAAGCTAGAAAGGACGACACAGTCATGCTAAAGAAAATCTCAACATTAGCTTTTGTACTAATTTTATTACTAGCTTTCGCCATGCCCATATATGCCATGCCAAACGACCAAAGAGACGCCATCCAACAATTTGTAAATGACGCCCAGCGTCTATCAAGGTCGCCTGGCATGTCGGTTGCGGTAGTAGTTGATGGAGAGGTACATTTCTTCTCATCAGGGATAGCTAGCCGTGAAACAGGCATAGAGGCAGGTGAAAACACTCTATTTGAGCTTGCCTCCGTCTCTAAAGCCTTCACCGCCTTGGGGCTTTTATATTTGGAGGAGATGGGGTTGTTGTCTCTTTCAGACTCCATTGCAGACCATCTCCCTTGGCTAACATTTACATATAATGGCCAGCCCGTTAATATGCAAGATGTAAGGTTGTATCATTTTATGCACCACACAGTAGGCATCACCCAACGCCACCCTAACCGCATCCAAAATAGAGAAGAGCCTGATACCCTACAAAACACCGTAGAGGCCTTAGTTGGGGCTGAGTTAGAGTTTTTACCAGGCACTAGAATGTCTTATGGCACAAAAAACTATAATGTGTTAGGGCTGGTGATGGAGGTTGTAGCAGGGCAAAGCTATGAAAGCTTCATGGAGGAGCGTATATTTGCACCGCTAGGGCTTACCCAAACATTTGCAAATAGAGACAATGCAATAGCCACGGGTCGCCTCGCCACAGGCTATACAACAACCTTTAACCTTTTCACAATCCAGCGAGACTCTTTTGAAGCTAGAGGGAGCGTCCCCACGGGTTATATCATTTCATCAACCAGCGACATGGCACGTTGGATGGGCATCCAAATGGGGCTTGTGAATGATGTACCTGAGATATTTAACACAATCATCCCCCGCTCTCATCAGATGGGCATGGCTGTAGCAAGGGAGGATGGAAGCTTTTATGCAGCAGGTTGGTTTGTAAATGAAGATGCTAGCTTCATCAATCATGCAGGAGGCAACCCAGGTGGCTTTGCAACAAATGTCTTTCTCTACCCAAATGAGGTCATCGGCATCACCATGCTTTCTAACGGCATAGGCACAAATGGCAATATGTTGCACAATATTAAGGATATTTTGGATGGCAACCTGCAACAATCATACACCCTAAGTCTCACCCAATTATTGGACATTATGACCACAATCATAACCGTTGTCGGGGTTTTATTGGCTGGCATATTTATAATCTTGGGATTAAAGAGGAGAAAACAAGGCCTTAAGCATCCCTTGTCGAGAAAGAGAGTTGCTCTTATATCGCTTTGGGCAATAATCACCCTTGCTGTATCCATTATGTCCTTTATGTTCCCAAGATTCATTTTTGTTCATGGTTGGATATTAACTTTAAGACAAACGCCATTATATAGCTTTTTAACGGCATTTATTGCATTGGCAATTTCAACCGCAAGCATCACTTGGTTTGTGCTTTCTTCCACAACAAAAAAGAGCGATACAAAATAGTCGCTCTTTTTTGTTGTTATTTATCATCATGTATCATTTTGCCTCTTATGGCTTTTTATAACACTTTGTCAGCTTAACAAAACCCTCAAAATCTAAAACTTCACCACGTATGGTGGGGCTAAAGCCAGCCTCCTCCAAAAGCTTTGCGGCATCTTCTTTAGACAGCCCCAGCTCTCCACATTGGGCAAGGTTGTTTTGAAAAGTTTTTCGCCTATTAGTAAAAGCCGCCCTCACAAGGGGGAAAAATATGGAGCCATCAACATCATAACGAGGGTTAACGTCTATTTTGATAACGGCGGAGGACACGTCGGGGCGGGGGTGAAAGCAATTAGGCGGCACATTTGCAACAAGCTGACAAGTGCCATA
Source organism: Defluviitaleaceae bacterium (assembly GCA_009781815.1). Lineage (GTDB taxonomy): Bacteria > Bacillota > Clostridia > Lachnospirales > WRAX01 > WQVB01. The sequence goes on along the minus strand of WQVB01000004.1, from coordinate 576 downwards.
ATATGCAAGGGTTAAAGAGGGCAAGCCATAAGCCTTTGTGCCTGGCTTGGCCAAAAACCTATCTGCCACCTCTTTTTGCACCATCACCACCATAGAGGCAACTGGCAAGGCCTCCTCCAGCACCTTGAAAATTATAGGCGACGTTATATAGTAGGGCAAGTTTGCCGCCATTTTGACGTTTTTGGCGTCTCCTATAATGGCTTTTAAATCCGTCTTTAAAATGTCTTGATTAACAATCTCGATATTATCATAAGGTAAATTTTCTTGAAGGATTTTTACCATGTCTTTGTCTATCTCTATAGCTACAACTTTTTTGGCTTTAGCAGCAAGCTCTCTAGTAAGCACACCAAGACCAGGGCCCACCTCTATCACCACATCATCAGGGGATATATCAGCCGCAGCCACTATTTTTGAAAGCACATGAGCATCTGTTAAAAAATTCTGCCCAAAGTGCTTTTTTGCGTATATGTCGTTGTCAGCAAGGAGCTGCCTTATATATGTTTTTGATGAAAGTTGGTTACACATGCTAAATACCTGCCTCTAGCAAATCTGCCATTGTATATAAGCCCGCCTTTT
>WQVB01000003.1 GCA_009781815.1 Defluviitaleaceae bacterium | reverse complement strand
ATGAACATGAGCTTTGATGGGGTTATCGCCTCTGTTGTAACAGGTGCGGCTGACATTGCCGTAGCAGCTATAACCGTTACGGAAGAGAGAATGCAAAGCGTAAACTTTACAACACCCTATTTCCAAACAGCTTTAGTTGCTATTGTTCAATATGGTAGCGATATTGTAGAGCTTGAGCAACTTGAATATGCGTCTATAGCCGTGCAGCTAGGCACTACAAGTGATATAATGCTTGATTGGTTTTTGCCTTATGCAACAGTAGAAAGATTTCGCAATGCACCTGACACTGTGCTTGCTTTAACTTCAGGTCAGGTAGATGCTATTGTTATTGATAGAGGCGTTGCAGAGCAGTTTATGGGCGATGTGAGTGGTTTGAGAATTTTAGAGCAAACCTTAGCCTATGAAGAGTATGCCATCGCCGTAAATAGAGATGATGCAGAACTTTTAGCTCGCTTAAACGAAGCTCTTTATGAACTTATGGAAAATGGCCATGGAATGAGAAATATCTACGATATGTTCTTTGGCGGAGAAGAATAAAAATGCTCGATAGAACACCACCAGGACCCCTCACCCCTCCCTATGGCTGGGAGGAGGGGCTTCGCTTTGAAATTTATCAAAATTTAATACATGGAGACCGTTGGAGGCAGATTGCGAGTGCCATAATACCAACCTTGCAGGTTACTTTTGCAGGGCTTGCTATAGGCCTTGCTTTAGGTCTTATTCTCGCTTTAATGAGGGTTTCTAAATTTTGGTTCCTTCGCTGGATTTCAATCACATATATCACTATAATACGAGGCATACCTCTAATGCTTCAATTGATGATATGGACATTTGTCATCCTTGTTAACCCTGAAATACCAAGGCTTGTAGTGGGCTTTATCGCCTTTGGGATTAACTCTTCCGCATATGTGGCCGAAATTTTCCGTGGGGGAATATTATCAGTAGATAAAGGACAAACCGAGGCTGGACGCTCCCTCGGACTTACAGCTCCTAAAAATATGGCTCTTGTGGTGATGCCTCAAGCATTTAAAAACTCCTTACCTGCTCTGGTTAGTGAGTTTATTATGCTGTTTAAAGAAACATCCCTACTTGGGGTTATAGCTGTTGTAGATATTACACGCTCGGTAGACATTATACGTTCTCGCACCTTTTCGCCTTTTGTGCCTCTATTTGCGGCGGCTTTAATATATTTAACAGTCGTAACCATAGCCACATGGCTACTAGGTCTTCTTGAAAGGAGGTTGCGTAAGAGTGATACACGTTAGAGGCTTACACAAATCCTTTGGGGATAATGTGGTGCTTGAGGGCATCACCGAAACTATTAAAGAGGGCGAGAGGGTTGTTGTTATCGGCCCTTCTGGCGGGGGCAAATCTACCTTTTTGCGTTGTTTAAACCTTCTTGAAGTGCCCACCGCAGGTGAGGTGTGGGTGGATGGAGAAGAGATAACCGCAAGAAGCACTAATATCAACGCTGTTAGGCGTAAGATGGGCATGGTGTTTCAGCATTTTAACCTTTTCCCTCATAAAACGGCGTTGCAAAACCTTATGCTAGCACCTGTTCACAACAAAATGATGAGCAAAGAAGAGGCTCGCAGCCTTTCTATATCCTTGCTTGAGATGGTGGGGTTGAAGGACAAAATAGACCACTACCCATCTCAACTTTCTGGCGGGCAAAAGCAGCGTGTGGCCATTGCTCGTTCTTTGGCAATGCGTCCTAAAATAATGCTTTTTGATGAGCCCACATCAGCCCTTGACCCTGAAATGGTAGGGGAGGTGCTTGACGTAATGCGTAAGCTTGCAAACGACGGCATGACAATGGTGGTTGTAACCCACGAGATGCAGTTTGCAAAAGACGTGGGGGATAGGGTGTTGTTTATGTGTGGCGGCAATGTGGTTGAGCAAGGCCACCCAAGTCAAATCTTCACCAACCCTCAAAATGAGCGTACGAAGAAGTTTTTGAATAGTGTGTTGTAGCTCCTATATAGTTGCCCTGTGTGATTTTTGGTTTTTTTAGAGGAGGTATTTGTGTGCGTATTAGAGCCTTTATCCCTTTATTGTTCATACTCTTTTTGCTTGCCGCTTGTGGTGGGGGAGGGTATGAGGAGAATTATGATTTAGAAATAAGTGAGCCAGCTGCCTCTCAGGTTAATTTTGTAGATGAGCGTTATGAGCTTGTTTCGCTAGTTTTTCGCCTTGCAGGCACGCCTTCTCACAGCACAACGCAAACAAGCTATCAACGGGCTTTGCGAGATACTTTTGCCGATTTTAGCGACCACCCTGTGGTGGAGTTTACAAGGCATTATCTAACTTTTGGTTATGATGCTATCTTGCAAATGGCAGTTCATTTAGAAAAAACGGGCGACGGCTTTGCTCTTAGGAGTAATATTGATTCTTTAGTCGGAGATATGTCAGGATTTTACCGCTGGACAAGGGCTAATGCATCAACCTTTGTAGAGCTCCTAAATGATTTTTATGTTGAGAGTGATTTTGCTAGCTTTTTCGAGAGACATATAGAGTATTTTGAATTACACACGGCGAGATTTATTGAGCAAGTTTATAGCGATGTTAACCACGAATGGTTTAGGCAGCATGGCTTAAACCCCTATAATTTGCGAGCTATTATATCTCCAAGTTGTAGCCGCAATGGATATGCTTCATGGGTATTTGGTGATAACCCAGAGGATACAATTGTATACGCCTGCCTGCCAGGTGCATTAAACTATAGAGGCTATTTGGCCTTTATAATACATGAATATACCCACGCTTTTGCCAATCATATAGGCGAAGCATGGTATGCCGAAAATGAGATTTTTAGGAGCTGGGCGGATGCCTCGGTAGACTTGGCACGCATGCCATTTTACTCCACAGGTCAAGTGATAGCTAATGAATATGTGGTGCGTGCTTATACAATTTTGTATATGGTTGAAAACCAAGGCGTTGACCCAATACCGATGCTTTTCAATGAGATCTCTCAAGGCTTTACTCATATATTTGAGGTATATGCAATGGTTGAAAACAGCCAGCTGGCTGGTAGTGAGCTGAACCTTATTTTAGGCGACATTGACTTTATAATCAGCGAAGAAGAATATCAATTTAGCTCCGACACATTAAGCATAACATGGCGTTTTTTAGACTTACAAGGATATGTGCTTGATATAAATGATTTTGAGTTTTCTCAAGTAGGCAATGCGTTCAATACCAGCCTAGGCGATGCTCTGCTTGTTAGGATAGGCAGCCAAGAGTTTTTATATATAGACATTGGTTGTGGTGTGGATGTCGGGTGGTCTGCCCAGCATAGGCAGTATAGCGTCTTTTTTCTTAGTGAGTTTGAATAACTATATACGGAGCAAATAAAATGAAAAAACCAACCCCCCGAAGCTTAGCGATTGTTTTTGTGTTTTTGGCCGCCGCTATTTGGGGGGCTTCTTTTGTTAATCAATCCATTGCAAGCCAGCATATGGGGGCTTTTACCTATAATGGCGTTAGGTTTTTGTTAGGGGCTTTGTCTATTTTGCTTGTTGTGTTTTTGTTTGAGCGAGCAAGGCCTGATAGGGCAAAGTTGAAAAAGACGTGGCTGGTGAGCGTGGCTGGGGGCGTCATCCTCTTTTTTGCGGCTAACCTGCAGCAGCTAGGCATTGTTTTTAGCGACTCCTACACCCCTGCTGGCGAGGCGGGCTTTATAACGGGCATGTATATTATATTTGTGCCGCTTTTGGGCATATTTTTAAAGCAGAGGGTAAAGCCCATTGTGTGGGTAGCGGCTGTGCTTGCGTTTTTAGGGCTTTTCTTAATCACGACTACAGGCGGGCTTGGGGGCATAACGGCCTTTGAGGTTAGCCATATATTGCTGGTTATTTGTGCCGTTTTTTGGGCGGTGCATATTTTGGTTATCGATAGGTTTGTAAATGAAATAAGCCCTATACGCTTTGCCTCTTACCAATTTGTTGTGGCGGGGGCTTTGTCGATTATTGTGGCGATTATTTTTGATGACATCACATGGCAGGGGCTATCAGACGGCATTTGGACGTTGTTGTTTGGTGGCATTGTGGTGTCGGGTGTTGCATATACTTTGCAGATTTTAGGGCAAAGGAGCTTAGAGCCTACATTTGCTGCTATTATATTTTCGCTGGAGGCCTTGTTTGCCGCTATTTCTGAAGCTGTGTGGATGGGGCAGGCCATGACGACGCAAAGATATATAGGCGGCGGCATTATTTTGCTTGGGATAATACTTGCCCAAATTAAATTTAAAGAAAGGCGGGGTGGGTAGATGGATGAAGTTGTATCAATAAAAAACCTTGGAAAAACATATAGCCGTAAGGTGATTTTTAGGGATGTTAATATAGATATAAAGCGGGGCAGCCCCGTTGTTTTAATGGGTAGCAACGGCTGCGGCAAAAGCACCCTTTTGAAGATTGTGGTGGGTGCTTTGCTGCCTACAAAGGGTGAGGTAAAGCATAATGCTGACATTAAAACAGCCTTTGTGCCTGACCGCTTCCCTAAGCTGCCTTTTACTGTTGAAAGCTATTTAATGCATATGGGTGAGATTCAAGGTGTTGCGAGAAGTCAGGTTGATGCTTATATGGATGAGTATTTTGAGTATTTAAATATGCCTTATGATTTTAGAAAGACGAAAATAAGCAAATGCTCTAAAGGCACTATACAAAAGGTAAATATTTTGCAAGCCCTTATAACCAAGCCTGACTTGCTTGTGATGGACGAGCCATTTTCGGGGCTTGATGAGGCGTCTGAACATGGGCTTTTAAAGCTTATTTTAAACCTTTCTGTGGAGGGGGTTGCCCTTGTTATAGCTTGTCATGAAAAAGAACTTGCACAAAAAATCACAAGAAATGTTTATGTTTTTGAAAATAAAACACTTGTTGCTCAGCAAAATGATTTTGTAGAGCAATATAGGGTTGAATTTATAAATAGCGAAAATGGCAAGCATGGTGATGTTATAGCTTCAAAAGAAGAGCTACAAAAAACACTTAAAGGTTTGCTAGAAAGGGGGCTTGAGGTTTATGGCGTTAATCAAATATAACCTTAGCTATTATGCTAAAACTCTAAAATATATAGCCCCTATCATAGCTTTTGTCATCTTTTTTGCCTTTTTTTACAACCAAAGAGGAGTGCCTATTTGGGAGACTTTTTATATCACATCTATAGCTATTTTTGTGGTGTCTAGCTGGATATCCACAAGCTTTGTAAATGCTGAAGATAAAACACAACAATATATAACAAAAACACATGTTAAAAGTGAAAACAAATATCATATTTTGAAAATAGCATCTATATTGGTGTTTATGGTGCCTTTTTATGCTCTCTTGATAGCCTACCCTATGGCTCTTGGGTTTTTCGCACGAAACCTTGCCATAGGTGAGGTGATAGTGGTTGTGATTATCCATTTTTTAGCTAGCCTTTCGGGGGTTGCTATCGGTCTATTTTTCAACCAAGACATGCATGGAGATAAAAGCATGATGATACCTTGGCAGTTGACGGTTACCCTTGTTGTGGCCGTGCCTTTTGAGAGGATTTTTAGTGAAAATATTTTCGTGAGGATTGCGGCTTATGCCTTGCCTCCGCTAAACTTTCTTGGGGAGAGGATGAACGCCTTGGGGGATGGAAGTTTTGCCATTGATGGTAACTTTTTGTTGTTTGCTGTTTATTCTTTAGGGTATTCTCTGGTGTTGGTTGGGGTTTATGTTTTGATGATACGTAAAAGAAGTAAGAGATAGCTTCGCCCTTTCGTCATCCCCAACTTGTTTCGCCTAAAAACGGGCTCAACCTACGGATTGGGGATCTCCCTATGCTGGTTACTTACTAGGTTGTACGTTATGCTAGGGAGATCCCGTGTCAAGCACGGGACACGTCAATCTGATTTGACCTTGTAGGGAATGGATTTATCCATTCCGTTATTGGATTTGCACCTTTTTATCCTTCAGAGAGGCGAGGCGGAACGCATAAATGCGTTCCCTACAATGGTAAAAAGGTCAGATTAGATTGATGCGAGTGCGGGATGGCGTTGTGGGTTGGTAACTCAAATAACGACTTGAAGACAAAGGAATGGTATAAATTAGAAAATTGGAGGTAAAACATTGGATAAATTAAAATTTATAGCCACATCAACCTTTGGGCTTGAGGCCACGGTAAAGCGAGAGCTACAAAGGCTTGGCATAGAAAAAACCAAAGGCGGCGACGGGCGGGTAGATTTTGAAGGCACATTTGAAGATATGGCACGTGCCAACATTTGGCTGCGGGCGTCTGACCGCATATTGCTTGTGGTGGGCGAGTTTGAAGCCACCATTTTTGATGACCTTTTTGAGCAAACAAAAGCCCTGCCTTGGGAGGATTTTATAACCCGAGACGGCAAGTTTGATGTAGACGGCAAGTCTATTAAATCTACCCTTTTTTCTGTGCCTGATTGCCAAGCTATTGTTAAAAAGGCTGTGGTGGAGAGGCTAAAGACCAAGTATAACCTAGAGTGGTTTCCTGAAGATGGGCCTGTGTATAAAATACAAGTGGCTTTGCTTAAGGATAAGGTAACCCTAACCATCGACACCACAGGGGCGGGGTTGCATAAGAGGGGCTATAGGGCAAACTCTGACGCTAAAGCACCTATCAAAGAGACGCTGGCGGCTGCCATGGTTGAAATGTCTTACTGGAGGCGAGATAGAACACTTTTGGACCCTATGTGCGGCAGCGGCACCATCGCTATCGAGGCAGCGCTGATGGCGAAAAATATAGCCCCAGGGCTTAACCGCAATTTTGTTTTTCAGACATGGCCCCAGGTAGACTATGCCATATGGCAAAATGTAAAGGCTAAGGCTAAAGAGGCCATAAGGCATGAAGGTGCGGCACAAATATATGCAAGCGACATTGACAAGAAGATGGTGGAGCAAGCTCGCCAAAACGCTAAAGAAGCTGGTGTGGCGGATATTATCCAATTTGAGACGAAGGATATTGCAGATATAAAGCTGCCTTGCGAATATGGCATATTGATGACCAACCCGCCCTATGGGCAGCGTTTGCTTGATAATGACGAACTGCCACGCATATATGCCATTCTCAAAAAGAAACTGCCTAAAAACTCCACATGGTCGGCATATATTATAACATCTGATGATGATTTTGAGCAGTATTTTGGGCGAAAGGCTGACGCTAAACGAAAGCTTTTTAACGGCAACTTAAAGACGGATTATTACCAATATTATGGCCCAAGGCCAGCAAAGGGGTAGATGGCGTGAATGTTATTATAAACGGCAAAGAATATGCCTTTGTAGGCAATGCTATAAAAGATGACCAGCATCGAGAGAGCTATTTTGCTTTGATAAATAAGGTATTTGGGCTTGATTTTGCCCCGTGGCATCAGGCGGGCTTTTGTGTGGATGATTTTGTGCCTTATACCTTGTTTGACGGGGGCGTGGCCGTTGCTAGTGCTGGCATCGTTATCAACCGCTTTAAATGGCAAGGGCAGGCGAAAAAGTATGTGCAAATAAGCACCGTTGCCACCCACCCCGACTATCGCAAAAAAGGTCTAAGCCGCTGGTTGATGGATAGGATTTTGGAAGATTGGAAGGGCAATTGCGATGGTATATACCTCTACGCTAACGACTCTGTTGTAGATTTTTACCCTCAGTTTGGCTTTGTTGAGGCTTGTGAGCATAGATATAGTATGCCTATAACAAGGGTTGATGGCAGCTTTAGAAAGCTTGATTTGTCTAGTAAAGATGATGTGGATTTGCTAATCAAAAAGCACAAAGAGGGCAACCCCTACGCCGCCTTGGGGCTGGATGATTGCGTAGAGATAATGATGTTTCATTGCATAAATTTTTTGTATGATAATATATATTATATCCAAAGCTATGACGCTATTGTGATTGCTGTGGAAGAAGATGGTGAGATATTTTGTTATGATATATACTCGGCGGAAGGTGCTGATATAGGGCAGCTTTTGGGCATTGTTGCTGGTGAGGGTGTAGAGGAAGCTACGCTGGGCTTTACGCCGAAAGATGTTGCAGGGTTTACAATAGAAAAAGCTGATGAAGAGAACGAAATGTTTTTTGTTATGGATGGCAAAGAGAATATATTGGCGGATAATAAAATTACCTTTCCGTTTTTGTCTAAGGCGTAGACTTTAAAACGGTGATAACCAGCCCGTCATCCCCAACTTGATTAGGGATCTCGCTATACTAATTGCTTAATGGCAAGCAAGTAATGCTAGGGAGATCCCCAATCAAGTTGGGGATGACGATGAGTGAGCTTCTTCGGAATAGCAAAACGGAATGACGTGTTGAGGGATCGATCCGCAATCTCTCAAGTTGATCAGCACGGATGACGACGGGCTGGTTATCGGTAGACCCGTAATGAAGCCAAAAAGCATTAATCCCCTAGTCGTCATCCCGTGCTTGACACGGGATCTACGTATGATGGTGCACAACCCTAATTAAGCCTGCCCTCCTCCAATTAGATCCCGTGTCAAGCACGGGATGACGACTAGGGGTGGTTGGGGATGACCCCGTATCGGAGTACGAGGTAGGCTGGGGTTTGTTTTGCTACAAGCCTAATGCGATTCACCACTCTCACAAACTTATCCAAACTTTCCACAAAATTTGGCAAAAATATTACAGTTATTTAACATCTCGACAAAATACTGCGTTGAGGTGTTTTTTTTGATATAATCATTGTAATGCTATTGAATTTGTTGTGGAATCAACCTTATAGTCGTCATTAGACCTATAGCGAAACAAACCAAGATGCACCTTATTATTGTAGGGAATGGATTTATCCATTCCGAAATTGTGTGCCTAGCTATGGTAATAATCCTTCCCTAAGTATAGCGGAGTGGATAAGCTTTTGTTTGGAGACAAGCTCCAAAGTCAGCCAAGGATCCACTCCCTACAAGGTTAATTGGGCAGGAATTGTATTTTGTTTCACTACAAGCCCGTAATGACGACCAGGAGCGAGATGACGAGTTAGGCGACCTATTGATTTCGGGAGGTTTTTGGATTGAAAAATAGATTTGTTGCAAATGTTACGAAAATGTTAAAATATATTGGGGTGGTTGCCGTTGGTGTTGCCGCTGTGTTTGCATATGATACAAAAGAGGCTAGGGCGGAGCTTGTGAACCTTGTGATGGAGACATCTGCGGGTACTGCAACCCACCAAACACGCCTTGTAACCCTATATATAGACGGGCAGCGTTTAGCTGCGGTTAACCCTGCCTTTGACATGCCGCCTGTTATTTTTCAAGACCGCACCTTAGTGCCTGTCCGCCATGTTTTTGAGGCTATGGGGGCTATTGTAGATTTTCACCCTGCGGAGCAGCGGATTTTGATTGTATATGACAATCAACTTATTGTGATGTATGTTGGAAGCTATGATTTTAGCTTTGGCGATAGGGTGTATAACATGGATGTTGCCCCCCACATCATCAACAGCCGCACCATGGTGCCTGTGTCTTTTGTTGCGTCTGCTATGGGCTTTGAGGTAGATTGGGAGCCTGCCACGGCTACAGTTTACCTTGATAGGCCACAAAATGGTGATGCTTATAATGGGGCATATAACGGCACACAAAACGAAGCACAAAATAGCACACAGAGCAACTCGACAGCTGCCCCTAACTTGCCTGCGGTTAATAGACCCTCCACATCCAGCAATGCAAATATAGACTTTGCCCAGCTGTCAAGAGACGCTACTGTTTTTCAGCCAATTGTTGAAAACCACCCTATCGCAACCATAAACAACATCACATGGAATGACAACCAAAGCCAGTTTACCATATCTGCCACGTCGCCTATATCTGATGTGCGGTGGCATATGTACCCAGACGGGCGGTTGCGTGTGGATATTATAAACGGCACTGCAAACTTCCCCCGCAGCATATTTGGGGTTAACAACCACTTTTTAACCAACATACGCACAGGGCAAAACATTATAGACGACATACCAGTTGCTCGCGCTGTGTTTGATTTAAGCAACCCCGTTGTGTATAGTGTTGCTATATCTGCCGACCGTTTAAGTGTTGTTGTAACGGTGGCTCAAAACGAGATAAACCATGTTAGCCTTGTTGATACATATATGCAAAACGGGCGAGAAACCGTGATAATAACGGGGCGAGAGGTGATGCCTGATGGAGACATCTTCTTTTTACCTAACCCTGATAGGCTTGTTGTAGACTTGCCTCACTCAGCTTTAACTAGCCTTTTAGGCGTTGTTGGGTCTAACTCTCGTTTCACAACGGAGGTAAGGGTTGCACAATTTAACCAAGATACGGTGCGTGTGGTTATAGAGCTGGCAAGGGATGTGTCTTTTGAGATTGAGCGAGACCTTGCAAACGCAACGTTTATGGTGCATTTAAGCGAGCCAACTTATAGAAATATTAATTTTGATAACACAACAAACACTATAGAGATAGCCCGCCCAGCAGGCTTAGATTGGTCGCAAGTGGAGCATTTTGACGACTATATAAACCGCAGGCACTACCTTACCCTGCCTTTTGATTTTAGTGAGTTTTTTGGCTATGGCTCTTATAGGGTGCTTGGCAACAGCCTTAGGTATGTAGACATTATCACCCATGAAGGGGCAACCACCTTTGTGCTAACCACAAACTCCATATATGTGCTGGTAGTTAGCGAGACGGCTACAGGCATAAACATCCGCCTTGCTAACCCAAGGGAGCTGCACCCTTTTGTTGTTATCATCGACCCAGGCCACGGAGGTGCTGACCCAGGGGCAATGCACCGCACCCCAGGCAGCCCTTATTATGGCATGAGGGAGAGCAACATTGTTCTTGAAATATCCCTACTGGTTATTGATATTTTGCGTCGTGATGGTATTGTGCAGGTATACACCACTAGATATGACGACAGCACAGTACCCCTTAACCAAAGGGTAGCTATGGCAAATGCTGTTGGCGATATTTTTGTGTCTATCCATACCAATGCCTCTATAGGTGTAGGGGCGACGGTTACTGGCACGGAAACCCTTTACGCTATTCACCCTAACGAAGGCAGCTTTAATTCTCAAGATTTGGCAGAGATATTCCAAAGTAACTTGATTGAAGATTTAGGGCGAAATGATAGAGGTGCACGCTATCGCCCACGCCTTGTTGTTTTAAACTCCACCACCATACCTGCCGTGCTTTTGGAGATTGAGTTTACGGATTCTATGGAAGGGGCAAGCTTTTTAGCCCAGTCTGAAAACCTGCTTGCGGCGGCAGAGTCTATTGTTCGTTCTATTTATGAAACAATGGGTGTGTTTTTGCCGCCAAGGTGAAGTCATTTTGATTTAACTCTCCTCACATCATCCTGATTTGACGATTGCTCCAGTTTGTCATTGCGGACTTGATCCGCAATCTCCAGGTCTGCAATTGTTGCTTTTTAGCAGATTAGTATAAGTGAGATTGCGGATCAAGTCCGCAATGACATGCTTGAGTGATTGACGAATTGGAATTATGTGAGCACGGATGACGATAGGGATGATGTGAGTTCTCCTTGATATGTATAATATAGATACAACAAAAACCATCAGGCTAGCAATTAGCTGATGGTTTTTTGTTACAATATATCCTAAAATTTTTCAGTTTGATTTTATCACTCAATATGATATAATTTAATGCTTGAAAAAAATATCGAAAAAACAAAAAAAGCGTGTAACCTTTTGATGGGTTATATGCTCTTACATAATATAGCCATTCTTTTCATGGCTACGAACGGGGGATTTGGGTGTTAAATTACAACGCCATCGCAAATTTGATGGAGCAGGCAAAGCAGGGGTATGACGGGGCTTTTGAAGGCATTTACAAAGAGCTTTCAAGGTCTGTCTACTACTTTGCTTTGCGTATTGTAAAAAACCAAGAGGATGCTGAGGATGTTTTGCAAGAAACCATGGCTGCATTACACAAAAACTTACATTCTATAAAAAACAGCCAAGCCGTTGTTGCATATGTTAATCAAATTGCTTATAACCAATGCTTACGCATTTTAGGTAAGAAAAAACCTTCACAAACAGAAGATGAGGGTGATTTTGATATTCAAGACATTGCTGATGACGATGAGGAGTTCATCCCCGAAGAATATGTAGAAAGGCAGGAGACACGAGCCTATATAATCAGCCTTATTGACCAGTTAAGTGAGCCTTTAAGGTTCGTCATCATGCTATTTTATTACAACGGCCTTTCGATAAGCCAAATAGCGGAGACTTTAAAGGTCAACGAAGGTACTGTTAAAACTCGGCTGTCTCGTGCCAGAGCCATACTCAAAAAGAAGCTAGAATCTGACGAGAAAGGATTGAAGTGTATTGTGCCAATACCTATATTATCATTAATTTTGCAGGCAAATGCCAGCGAAGTTTTTGCAGCAGAGGCTTGCGGTGATATGTGGCAAAGCTTTATGGAAAAGCTAGAATGTCCAGAAGCCAACGCCGTAGCCCCCAAAGCACCAAGCTCTGCATCAAAAGCCATGACAAGGGCGGCCGATGCAATGTATCAAATAGCACCTGTGGTGGCTACTGCCTTGTGTGCTACATTGGTGGGCGGCAATTTGTTTGCAAGCCAAGGTGTGGCAAGTAATGACTCCCTGATGTATTTGGCAACCCAGCAAAACACCACCTTAGAGAGTGCCACCATAGGCTCAAACACCCAATATACAAGCTACCATCACCTTGAGCATGCGGGCGGCGTATACATGGCAAGCGGCGAGCAAACCATACAGCTCACAGCGGCAAACTCTCATTTGCAATACCCCATAGGTAGTGTGGTTACCGCTCAGCGGGTTTTGTCGGATGCGGTTGTAACGGTTTTGGGCGAATATGTGGGGGATGTGGCCGTGGCCATAGCCTTTCTTGAAAAGGTAGATTTTAACACGTCCAACAGGTATGCGGTGTATGCCCAAGCTATTGATAGATATGGGGTTGTGTTGGCTCAAATAGTTATTGCTATAGATGTGGTGGAGTAAGCTTTGCACTTTTTCACCACCCCACACCACCCTACTCGTCATCCTGAGCCCTTGGTTGAGCCCCTCTTTTCGGGCGAAACTTGACTCAGGATCCCCTTCCTAGTCGGAATAATTCAGGAAGGAAGGGGATTGCGGATCAAGTTTCGCTCAAAAACATGGCTCAACCAAGGGCCCGCAATGACGAAATAGATGCAGTTGCCCCCTCCTACCGTCATCCCACACCCCTTCCGTCATCCCGTGCTTGACACGGGATCTATGTATGATAGTGTGCAACCCCAACCAAGCATGCCCTTCTCCGATTAGATCCCGTGTCAAGCACGGGATGACGGAAGGGGTGTGGGATGACGCAGGGTGGTGTGGGATGACGACTAGGGGTGGCACGGAATGACGGCAGGAGAGGATGCGATGACGGCAGGAGGGTATGCGGGATGATGGTAGCAGGAGAGTGCGAGACGACGTTGAGAGAGTGCATAACGGCAACTCGTGATCAATCAACAAAAAGAATAACCAACAGCTCGTTAGAGCAAAATAAGATGTAGAAGCAGAATCTAGGAGGATATACATGAAAAATATGTACACAAAACAAACAACAATATTGCATAGGGTGATAGCTGCTTTTTTAGTGGTTGTGATGGCTATAAGCTCTAGTGCTATAAGCGGCAATGCCGTGTTTGCAAACGAGGCTGGCGATGATGCTTACCTTGTTGCGGATTATGGCTATGAGTATGATTATGATTATGAATATGAAGTGGATTATGATGAGCTGGGCGAAGAAGGCCAGCTGGTATATGCCCCTGCTTTTGACGGCATGATAGTGCCAGCAAGCAGCGGCGAGGCAGCCATAGTGATTGATTTGTTTACAAGCTCAAACCGAGTGTTTACAACAAACAACTCTAACATGCTGCCCCTTAGCTTGCAGGTAAGGTATGCCATACACGGCACGGGGGATGCAAGCGGCAACCAGATACGCATTGCCTTGGAGGATGACGCCACAACCCGCCCAACCACCTTTTTTGCCACAACTATGAGCGGTATAAGCGTAGAGCTTACCTCTGCGGGGGAGCAACATATAGATCAAGCGGGCATATTTGTGGAGAGCATTGGCGGGCAAAACACGCTGGTGATACCTTTTATTGGCGGCGAAAACAATGTAACGCTAGATACTATAATTATAAACATAGAATTTAATAGAGAGTGGGACGGCACAATAGCCCCAGGCCATGAGCTACACATATTTGAAGCATGGGCTGTAAATGAAGGTGAAGATAGCACAGCTTTAGCGGTGAACGTAGAGTCAAACACCACCGACCCTAGAGTATGGACAGTTAATGGCGGCGGCGTGAATGTGGATATCCCCGTGGGTGATGGCATTTTTGGCAATGTTAACTCTAGAACATTAGTATTCACAAACACTAACCCTCGTTTTTGGGAGTTTGAGGAGGGAACGCAACTTACACTTACCCTTCCCATTCCAGAAAATGCAGAGGTAGGAAACGCCACAACCAACACAATTAGCGGGTCTGCTAGACCAGCACAGATGATTGGTGATGATTTAGTTTGGGAGATACCTGTTGAAGATATTCTTGCAGCAACAACAATCAGCTTTTTACCAAGAATATCTTTTCCTTCGGCACATTTTTCGGCTGGAGAAGTTATACAAATAGATGCAACTATTAGCTATTTTTTACAAGATGCGGTAACTGGAAGCCCAGTGCCTATTAACCGCACAATAACGGTAAACATAACGCTTACTGGCGGTGGCGTACCTAATGGAGAGATAATCCTATCTTGGAACCCAGGGGCTACCAACCTTTTAGCTAGTACTAACGCACCAAGAGACGTAGCTACCGACAACCTCACCGTTAACAATCAAAACAACCTCCCTCTTGAAAATGTTGTTATCACCCTTTATAACAACCCAGGGGTTGATGGAGCTGAAACAGGGACTAAAGCACAGTATGGTAGCAGGCATGATTGGTTTGTCGGCAACCGTGGCGTCCGAGTAGAATCTGAATGGACTTTTTTCATTAGAGATGTATATGGAGCTTCTAGGGAAGCGCAAGTTATGCACCCAGGTTCAGCTGGGGTTAGCCCAGGTGATCGTGTTGGTTTTAGACCACATGTGGCAGCAGGCCTTGCACCAAACGAATATATCGACAAAATCGAGATACGCCCACAATACAACGGACGAAATGCATTAGCACCAGGTGCAGCATTTTTAGTGCAAACACGCTTTGCTGGCTTTTCGGCACAAGGCACAGACCATACAGGCGGCTTTGTAGGGCAAAATGCCGATGGCTTTGTGGATATTTTGCAAAGAGTAACAATAACCCATGATGGTATTGTAGAGCCTTTTGAACATGACTTCACCCCGAGGTTTTTTCCTGTTGTGGATTTTGAAGCTGTAGATGCTGCGGTAGATGCAATAACGGCACGCCATGGAGGCACGGCAATCGCACCAGGTGGAGCTTTACCTATAGAATTTATGGCGAGAGCCAGTAACAACACATCGAACACCCATTTTCGCACTATAGGCACAACGTGGGATCAACCAAGCTTTCTCATGTTTGTTCCTCAAAATGCGTCTATCGACACAACCCAGACTGTAGAAGTTGTTAGGCATCAGCAAGGTCAATCACTAGGAAATATGACAATTGACTTTTTAGGCATAGAAAGCACGGGGCAAAGGGTATATAGGCTACAAATGCAACCAGGTGTTTCTATATCACAAACTTCTTCTAGTGCTGGTAACGATGTGCTTAGATTTGTTGTTAATGTTAACACCCCCATAGGCACACCAGCAGGCAACACAAACATGCGTGTTTGGATGGCAGCTTATTCTGGAGCTGGTGCACAGCATACATTGTATCAGGCTAGAAGAATGGATGCAGGCGGCCTTACAACTACATCTAACGCCTTTTATGATGATGTAAACAACTGGACAGGGCATAACGACATTGCACCATACCTTCGTATTAGAACAGCTAGCTTAACATATACCGTGGCAACCTCTGCGGGCATGCTTGCAAGGGCAAACACTTGGAGCCATACAAGCAACGCTTGGGAGCTTGGCGGCATATCGACCGTGCCTGTTGGCGGTGAGGGTCGCTTTCAGCTTGAGGTTGTAAACACGGGCAACCAGTTTGTTGGCGGGGTGCGTCTTTATAATGTGTTGCCAAACAGCGGCACAACAAACACCGCAAGTGGTGCAGGTAGTGTGGCATCTCAATGGGATGCTAGCTTGGAGAGCTTAACATTTAGGGTGTATGATGTGGCTGGGGTGGATATTACAAGCACCTTTACAGGCAGCCAGATATGGGTGTCTGAGCAGTATAATTCAAACCCAGACACAAACCACCCTATTGTGATGGGTGCTATTGGCAACACATTTGCTGTGGCAAATGCAACAAATATGGAGACGGCACGCTCGTTCTTCTTTGACCTAGGCACAGCTAGGAGGCTGCCGCCAGGGGCTAGGATTGTTATTGAAGGGGCGGTTGCGCTGCCTGACACTATGGATGCGGCGGATATTGGGCAAACGGCTCAAAACTCTTTTGTGGCGTCTGGGCAGTTTTTTAACGCTGCTACAGGTGGTGCTGGGGTAAACACGCCAGTATTGTCTGACGTGCAGACCTTCGAAGCCACGGCGGAGAACAATGCAAGCATTGCAGGTGTGGTGAATAGAGCTTTGGCCACGGGTGTTGCAGATGGACCACTTGCAGGTGTTGCGGTTAGGCTTTATAGCGGCGGCACAGCTGCAATAAACTTTACAGGTCAAGAGACAACCACGGCGGCAGACGGCACGTTTAGCTTTGCAGGGCTTGCTGCGGGTAACTATTACCTGCGTTTTATGAACCCCTTTACAGCCACCACAGGTATGACCGAGGTGTTTGAAGGCACTAGCCTGGCGGCTGATGGGCGAAACGCCGTAACAAGCACTATCACCCTAAATGCAGAGGCGGCGGGGCATGGGTTTACCGTGGCTGATGTAAGCCTTGTACGCACGGGGCGTGTTTTGGTGGAGTTTAGACGTGCTGGTGATAACTCCCTTGTGGGCAGTATTCACACGGAGCATGCTAATGTTAATTTAGATACATCGGCAACTGGCACGGTAACCCCTGGGGAGATTGGCCAAGTGGCTATCCCAGCTAACTATACTATACAAGGGGCGGCGTATCAAGATTTTGCCCTTACGTGGGATGAGCCAAGCCAAACGTTGGTGTTTCAAGTAACCCGTGATCAATTTACGGTGTTGTATAGCAATAATGGTGGCTCTGGCACTATATCTTCTCAAACTGAAGACACTAATGTAAATATAACTTTAAGCGATGGGGCTGGTTTTACAAGAAATGGCCATACCATTGCAGGCTGGGCAACGGAGCCAACTGGTGCTGTGGTGTATGCCCTTGGGGCCACGTTTACACGTGGGGCGGCGGGCAACGTAACCCTTTATGCGGTGTGGACGCCAAACCCACATACAGTAACCTACCTAGGCAACAGCAACACGGGCGGCACTGTGCCTGGTGTGGTTGACACCTATTTTGGGGCGGATGTAACCCTTGCGGGTGAAGGCGACCTTGTTAGAACGGGGCATACCTTTGCTGGGTGGAGGGAGAATGCGACTACATTGCATGCGGCAGGGGATATAATCACCATTGCAGGCAATGTAACCCTTACTGCTGAGTGGACGCCAATCAACTTTAATGTAACATATGATGCAAACTGGGCTACAGGCGACCTTGGCACTATAAGTGGTGCTGTGCCTGCGGCTAATAACCCATATAACTATGGCGACACAGTTGCTGTTTTGGCTAACCCTAACACCCTAGCTAGAACAGGGCATACATTGCTTGGGTGGAGTAGAGATGCAGCGGCTACAACGGCTGAGTTCTCCCTATCGGGTAGCTTTACTATGCCAGCATCTGATGTAACCCTATATGCTATATGGCAGGTGCAGCAGTTTAATGTAACTTTTAGAAACAACCATAACGCAACAGACAACACCAACCACGTACCACCAGTTAGTGTGGATTATGGCTCGTCTCTTGATGTTTTAATGCCTGCTGTGCCATACTTTACTGGCCATGCCTTCTTAGGTTGGTTCTCTAATAGAGCTGGCACGGGTGATGAGTTTACGCCTGCTACGGTTGTAAATGGTGATATTACAGTTTACGCTAGCTGGCAAGCCAACCCACACACAGTAACCTATCAAAGCAGCGGCCACACAGGCGGTGCGGTGCCAGCGGTGGTAAACACTACCTTTGGGGCGACTGTAACTGTAGCAGGCCAAGGCACTCTTTTGAGAAATGAATATAGATTTGTAGGCTGGATAGATGCCGATGACAATATATTTGTAGAGGGCAACACCATCACCATAAGCGGTGATGTAGTGTTGACAGCCGTTTGGGAGGCTTTAGACCGCTTT
>WQVB01000002.1 GCA_009781815.1 Defluviitaleaceae bacterium | reverse complement strand
GGATAGTGTATACCCAACCAAGCCTGCCCTTCTCCAATTAGATCCCGTGTCAAGCACGGGACACGTCATTCCGATTTACACTCACATTGTCATTGCGGGCTTGACCCGCAATCCCCTCCCTCCCTGAAGGGTTCGATTATGAGACAACCAATAATCGAAGTAGTGTTATGAAGGTGGGGGATTGCGGGTCAAGCCCGCAATGACAACGAGGAAGCTGTGTCTTTTGATACAAATCGGAATGACGTGAGCACGGGATGACGGTATGGAGTGTGGTGTGGTGGCTTGGTGTGATGCGGTATGATGGCGAAAACGAAACGGATATGCAATCAAAAAGAGCTAACCGACTAAAAATCGGTTAGCTCTTGTAGTTTTAGGATATTTTCGTATATATTAAGGCGTATTTTTAGGTTTTCGTTATCTTTTTTAAAGACAAAGTAGAGGGTTTTTAAAAAGTTAAGGGTGTTTTTGCGACCGTTATAAGAGGTGGAGCTAGTTGCTAGGGATGCCAACCAGCCATTCAAAGGGGTAGAACCCAAACCTCGCTCTATCATAGCTTTGACTGTTTGAGAGAAAATCTCACTCTCTTGCCCTGTGTAGATATGCCCATTTTTCAAAAGGCAAACCTCGATGGCTTGCAATATCTCGGCATATCTCTCTTTGGGGATGTTAGAGTGCAAAGCAAGGCTGTGCAGCATTTTTGCCCCGTTTTCGATGGCGTTTGCCCACCTGCCCCTAAGGTCTACATAGCCTCTAGTGTCTATCTCTTTTTTCAAATACAGCAAAGCCTTATCTAAAGCATTGTCAAGAAGAGAAAGGGGGATGATTTGAACCTTTACATCTATATCTAAAATGGAGGATATAGCAAGGCTAGAAAGAGAGCGGGTAAAAACGGCGTCGCAAATATCACCCACCTTGTAAAAAAGATGGGTGCTGCTTAGACATGTCTCTAAAGCGTGGCAGATATCTTCGCTGCTTATCACCCTATCTACCAAAATTTTTGTTTCTTTTGGCGATAAGGTGGTGATCTCCATTTTAAAAAGGTCTTCTATTGTTGGTTTAAAATTCATAGTTACTCCAGGTTGGGGTGTGTTGGTGCTATGGTGTCTAGTGTAATTGTTATTTTGCCACGGTGTGAGTGGGCTTATGCATGTCAAGTCTGCCGATTGCTTAAGCTCGTCATTAGACTTGTAGCGAAACGAACCCAAGTGTCGTCATCCCGTGCTTGACACGGGATCTATGCATGATAGTATGCAACCCCAACTAAGCCTGTCCTTCTCCAATTAGATCCCGTGTCAAGCACGGGATGACGGTAGGGGTGGCACGGGATGACCCCGTATCGGAGTACGGGGCAGGCTGGGGATGAGGGGCGTTTTGCAACAAGATTAGCGGCTAGTTTAACTTATCCGAAAGGCGGCTGGTGGCGTCTACAACGGGGGTTAGGGATTTGTTCATGTTAAGGTTGCTTATAATCTCTGCCGCAAAGGGAGACATATCTATATGCTTAAACCAAGGCTTTTTGGTGGTTTCTTCTGGCACATAGGTCAAGTTTGTGGAGTATAGGCGGTCTAGCAGGCCTTGGTCATACAAATCTTGAAAAATGCCGTCGCCCTTTGTAAACATTGCGAAAGTTGTAGCAGCAAAGATTTTGTTGGCTTTGCGGTTTTTTAGCTCTTTTGCGATTTCTGCTATAGACTCCCCCGAGGCTATCATGTCGTCAATAATAATAACATTTTTGCCCTCTACATCTTTACCTAGATACTCATGCTGCACTATGGGGTTTCTGCCAGATTCTATGCGGCTGTAATCACGCCTTTTGTAAAACATGCCCACGTCGGTGTTCATAACGGTGGAGTAGTAAACAGCACGCTCCATGCCGCCCACGTCAGGGCTGATGATTAAAAAGTTATCTTTGTTGGTTAATATATCTTCTTCATCTTCTAAAAAGTTTTTTACAATCTCATAGGTGGCATAGATATTTTCAAAAGACATGAGGGTGGTGGCGTTTTGCACGCTAGAGTTATGCACGTCAAAGGTTACAAGGGTTTTAACGCCCATATGCTCAAGCTCACGCAATGTCATAGAGCAATCGAGAGATTCACGACCCTTTCGCCTATCTTGCCTAGAGGCGTAGAGCATGGGCATCACCACATTAATGCGGGCGGCCTTGCCACCAATGGCGGAGACGGCTCGTTTTATGCTTTGATAATGCTCATCAGGCCCCATGCGGTTTTCGTGGCCATATAGGGGGTATGTGCAGCTATAATTGCCCACGTCTGATATAATGTAGATGTCTTTGCCCCTGATAGAGTCGTGAATAATCACCTTACCCTCACCGTTTGAAAAACGTATCTCTTCCATATCAATCAAAAATGTGCCGCTTTCTGGGAGGGGGATGCCCTCTTTTTCTCTTAAAGCTTTGATGCTTGAGTCCATCTTTTTGCCTAGCTCTTCGCAGCTTTTAAGGGCTATAATACCTAAATCACCCGTAAAGTCAATATCCCTATTGTTGCACTTCATTCTATATGCCATTGTTGCCGCCTCCTAGTATTTTATAATAGAGTGTATATTGTATTTATTTAAAACTTCTTTTCCTCCAAGGCCTTCAAGCTCTATTAGAAAAGCGAGAGCTGACACCTGCCCGCCAAGGTATTCAACCATTTTGCATATGCAGCCCACCGTGCCGCCTGTGGCTAGTAAATCATCTATAATAACGATTTTTTGATTGGGTTTTATGGCGTCTTTTTGCATCTCAATATAATCTTCGCCATATTCTAAGGAGTAGGCTTGCTTTTCTACATCTCCAGGCAGCTTGCCTTTTTTGCGAGCTAGTACAAGGGGCTTGCTTTGCCTTAAAGCTATAGGTGCTGCAAAGATAAACCCACGAGATTCAGGGGCTATAATAATGTCATAATCCACATCTTCCAATGTTTTTTCGATTTGCTCTATTGCATGTTGAAAATAGGGCGGGTTTGCAAGGATAGGCATAATGTCTCTAAAAATTATGCCTTCTTTGGGGAAGTTGGGGAAATTTCTTATAATATTTTTTAGGTCTATCATATAAAGCCTCCATGTTTTTGATTGCCATCTTGCATCTTATTTGTCATTAGGCTTGTAGTGAAACGAACCCAAGTGTCATCATCCCATATCATTCATGCTCGTCATCCCGAACCGCCCCTACCGTCATCCCGTGCTTGACACGGGATCTAATTGGAGAAGGGTAGCTCTAATTGGGATTGTATACTATCATACATAGATCCCGTGTCAAGCACGGGATGACGTTGGGGGAATGGTGTGGCTGCACCCATATAATTTTGCAACAAGCCCATTATGAATACTCTCCATACGCCATCAGGCTTATATCAAAAAATGCACCTCTCGCCCAATTGACCCTTGTAGGGAATGGATTTATCCATTCCGCTATGTTGGGGAAGGATTATTAGCATAGTTAGGAACACAATTTCGGAATGGATAAATCCATTCCCTACAGGGATGAAGTACATTCCCAATGACACTTTAAGGATGCTTAAAATCCAAAATAACCAACTGCAAGCTTGCGTTGCCCTTATAGTGGTTTATGCGTATATTATAAGCCAAATCCATTTTAATATTTAAGCTTTTATGTCGCCCACTAGCAAAGCCTTCGACAATCTCATCACTATATTTTTCTTGCAAAAAGCTTACAAACTTATCGGTGGCTTTAAAGGCTATGGCGGTTATTTTACGTCCATTATCGCTTCTAAAAATAAAACGAAGGGTTTGCCCGCTTTGCCCTATAATCTCTATTCGCTCGGTGAATATGCTTTTGGTGAAAAAGACGGGCTCTCGGTTGCCTTTGCCAAAGGGGGCAAGGGCGTCTATATCGCTTGCTAACTCAAAGGTTATATCATCTAGGCTAAGCTCCTTTTCGCCGCTTATGATCGGCACAAAATCCTCCTGCTTGAGGGTGGAGGCGTGGTTTAGCCGTTGTCGCAAAATATCTATATTTTCTATAGCTAGGGTTGCCCCTGCCGCCATTTTATGACCTCCAAAGCGGTCTAACAAATCTTTATTTTTTTGCATCTCTTCAAAGATGTTGTAAGCCTCTATAGAGCGGGCAGAGCCCTTTGCCACCTCCCCAGCTTTAGAAAAAACGATGGTAGGGTGGCCTGTATGCTCTTTTATGCGGCCTGCCACAATGCCTGCAATGCTTTCGTGTATGTGGGGTATGTAGAGGACGATTATGTCATCCAAGTCTTCTATATCAAGGCTTGCTATGGCATCATCTACATGCTTTGCACATAGGTCTTTTCGTTGTTCGTTTAACATTACAAGCCTCTCGGCAAGGTGGGCTGCTTCTGCTTCGTCTTCCGTTAAAAATAGCTCTACAGCCAAAGCTGCCGAATCTAGCCTGCCGCTGGCGTTTATGCAAGGGCCTAGGATGAAGCCTATGGCAAAGTCATCAATATCGTCACATTCTATGTTTCTAGCCTTTATCAAGGTGTCAAGCCCTATATTAGTTACTTTTTGTTGCCCTAGAAGACGCATACCGTTTTTGGCTATAATCCTATTATCATCCACCAAATCAACCACATCACAAAAGGTGGATATGGTGGCGAAAATTAGGGCTTCTTCGTCTATATCAAAAGGCTTGCCGAAAAACTCATACAAATGCTTGCAAAACCTATATACAATGCCAGCGGCACTCATCTCTTTGAAAGGGTAGGGGCAGGCGTGTTGCTTGGGGTTTATAATAGCGTGGGCTTGTGGCAGGGTCTCTTGCCAGCTGCCATCAATCTCTTGGGCAGGGGTTTGGTGGTGGTCGATGATGACTACGGTCAAGCCAAGCTCTACAGCTCTTTTAACCTCTTCTATGGCGGATATACCGTTGTCAACAGCCATGATGATTTGGCAGCGGCTTGCAATATCTTCTATGGCGGCAATATTTAAGCCATAACCCTCTTTTTCACGATGGGGTATATAATACTCACAATCCGCCCCAAGGCTTTTTAAAGTTTTAAAAAGAATGACCGTGCTGCACACCCCATCCACATCATAATCCCCAAAAATGCATATTTTTTCGCCTTTTTCAATGGCTTGTTTGATAATTTCACAAGTGCCTTTAACGCCTAGCATCTCTTCAATGGGGTTTAAAAACTTCATTAGGGGGTTGAGAAACTTTATAACAGCATTTTTTGAGCGTATACCCCTGTTGGCTAAAATGTGGCACAGGGCGGGCTTTAGCTTTAAAGTCTCCGCCATAAGGCTTATATTTGCGTCGTTTTCTTTTAAAATCCACTTTTTCAAGGGGTGTATCCTCCAATATTTTAGCAAAATCTCTAAGTAACTATTTTAACAAATTTCGTGAAAAAAAACAACCCCTAACTAGGGGCTGGGGATTACTACCTTTCAAAAACTAACGTCCATTCAAACCATGAACTTAAAGTTGGTGAGTAGATTTTATATTCTTCGCCGTATCTAACTTCTGCAACGTGAGTAGGCCTTATGGGTTGCCTATATAAGTATTCATAAGAAATTACCACAAAATCCTCATGTATCTCCCTTATGGAGATAGCTACTTCTCCGCTCCATATACACTCAAGTGTTATGGTGTCGTCAAGCATCACCTCTCGAGTTGCGATTCTAGGTGGTTGCGGTGCATGTCTGATCCATTGTTGCTCTACAATGGTCAAGGTTATACCATCGCCCGTTGTGTCGCCACATCCCGTGAAAAGCATAATCCCAAACAAGAACAATAAAACGAATAGTTTTTTAATGTGATTTCTCATAGCTGCCTCCAAAGATATAAACTTCCTAAAATTATAGCATATGAGCATATAAAAATCAAATATCATAATTGGTCGGGTGTGGATATATTGCGTTGATAATGTCATCCTGAACCCTTGGCAAGGCTTGATTCAGGATCCTCTCCCTTCCTGGATTATTCAGATCATGAGAGGGATTGCGGATCAAGTCCGCAATAGACCTGTAGCGAAGTTGAATATTTGAGTTACCGTCTCATGCCGTCATCCCGCACTTGTTTCGCCTAAAACCAGGCTCAACCTACGGATGCGGGATCTCCCTAGCATAACGTACAACATAGCAAGCAATCAGTATAGGGAGATCCCCAATCAAGTTGGGGATGACATTAGGGATATCAACACACCTTGTTTGCTCCCAATTGGTCAAGGCGGATGATTTGGTCAAAAAGACCTTGGAAGGTTTCGTCGTTTTCGTGGGTGATGGCGATGACTGTTAGGTTTTTGTCTTTAAAAATATCTTCCAAGATGCTGCAAGCTGTTGTTAAATCTACCCCCGATGTTATCTCATCAAGCACTAAAATTTCGGGCTTGTGCAGCAAAGCTCTAGCCAAAACGATACGCTGCTTTTGCCCGCCAGAAAGGCCTGAGGTGTTAGAGATTGACCTTTCAAGCCCCTCTTCATCTAAAAAGTTTGAAACACGGGTGATGTTGAGGGCTTCTTCTATATTTTGCCCTTCTAGCAAAGGTTTATCTTCGAAAAATGTAAGGTTGTTTAAAACTGTATCGCTAAACAAATAAGGGTCTTGCCTAACATATCTAAGGGTTTTGTTATAATCTCCCACGTCTATTTTGCGGATGTCTACGCCATCAACCTCTATGCTGCCGTCAAAATCCGCAAACTCTAGGGCTAGTGCCTTTGCGATGGATGTTTTGCCGTAGCCTGATGGGGCAAAGATGGCATATTTGCCGCCTTTTTTGAAGGTTAGATTTAAATTTTTTACCACATATGTATCATCATATTTTAGCCCTAAGCCTTTAATTTCGATAGAGTTTTTAAAGCTCTTTAAGGGCTGACCTTGAGGCTGCTCTTCTGTTTTCTCTTTTGCTTTTTCTAATAAAGCCTTGGCAGACCGCATGGAGTTTAAGCTTTCAACAAACTCAGTTGTAGGCCAGCCAACGTTTTGCACCAGCTGGATTATAGCAAACAAATCTCCAAAGCCAAGCTCGCCTTGAAGTACAAAATAAGCCCCCAAGCTAACGGTGATAAGAACAATAAAAAAGTTAGAATAGCCTGCGGTAAAGCTTGCTAAAGCCTCAAAAAACTCCATTTTCATACGGGCGTTTTTTGCCTTGATATTGACTTTTTCATGTCGCTCTAAAAAAGCAGCCTCTTTGCCATAGGCGTTTATCTCTCTTTTTCCTTGTAGGCACTCTCTTGCTACGTCGGTGTACTCTGCCGTGGTGTCAGAATAGGCCTTGGTGCGGCGGTTTAAGCCTTTGCCAAAGGGCAGGGTGGTTAAAGTTAAAAGACCTATAATGCCAAGCACCGCCAATGTCATCCAAGGGCTTATCCACACCATGGCCGCTACGGATAAGACGATGCGAGATATGCGAAGGGCCACCAAAGCTCTATGGCGATAGTATTTATCTCTCAACACATCAATATCAGCTGTAAAAAAGCTTAAATCTTTGTTAGAGTCTTCCCCAGGGGTTTTAAGGCGGCGTTTTAGCAAAAAGCCCATGCGGTGCTCTCTTGCCACCCTTAACATCTCAAAGGTATAAGAAAGCCTAAAACGAACGGCTAATAGGCTAAACAAAAAATCTGCAGGCCAAATAGCTATGGTGAGCAATATGGCTTTTATTAAAGCTTCCACATCTTCATATTGGGTGGCGTCAACAATATTTCTTATTAAAAAAGCAACAGCAACGCTGATTATAGAAGATATTGTGGAAAGGATGATGGCTGTGGTAAAGTCAAAGCGAGATTTTTTTGATGTCATAAAGAAGCCCTCCTTGTTGTTTTTATAATGATAGCATGATGGTTGCCAAAAGTAAATCAACCAATGGTTGAGAAGGTGCTTCTTGTTGTCATTTTGCAATTACGCTATGATGACTGCTTATCAGGGGTGTCAACACATTTTGTCCAGCCTTGATTCAGGATCCCTTTCCTCCCCTGATTATTCCGACTAGGGAGGGGATCGTGGATCAAATCCACCATTAGACATGTTGCAAAATTAATACTTCCCTCCATCACGCCGTATTCTCTCCTTCGTCATCCTGAGCTTGACTCAGGATCTATGTATGATAGTGCATACCTTAATTAGGGTTACCCTTCTCCAATTAGATCCTGAGTCAAGCTCAGGATGACGAAGGGGATGGTTCTGCTACAGATCTAATTACGATCAAGTAGCATCAATGTGTTTTGGCACTCCTAGCCGAGGAGTTGATTTGACAAAAGTTTCTTGCTATGGTATACTTGGGGGTAGTTCAATGCCCTCTTAGCTCAGGGGATAGAGCGTTCGCCTCCGGAGCGAAAAGTCGCAGGTTCAAATCCTGCAGAGGGCGATCATAGCTGTTTGACTTAAAAATGCCTACACATCCACGAGGATTTTTGCTTTAAGACGAAGTGAAGAAAATCGCAGTGTGCTATAGGTACATAAGATTTTCTTCACGAGGTATTAGAGCAAAAAGACCGTGGAGGTGTGGGTGTTTTTGAGTTAAGCAGCTATACTATTGATTAGAAAGTTTGGTGCGTGGCAATGAAAGAAGAATTATTGAAAATTGAAAGCGAAACTCTTGCAAACATACAAAAAGCGGGAGATTTGCGAGATTTAGAGCAGATACGTGTTGCTACATTTGGCAAAAAAGGTGCTATAACAAATGCATCAAAGGTTATGGGTAGCTTGACGGCTGAAGAAAGGCCCGCCTTTGGGCAAATGGTTAACCAGCTTAAAAACCAGCTGGAAGAGGCTTTAAATGCTAAATGGGCTGATTTAGAAGCAAAAGAGCAAGTGGCGGCTATGGCGGCAGAGGTTATTGACGTTACAATGCCTGGTAGAGCTGCTAGTATGGGCAAAAAACACCCTATGACAGTCGTAACGGAAGAGATATGCGATATCTTTCTAAGCATGGGCTATGAAATCGTACATGGGCCAGATGTAGAGACGGATTATCACAACTTTGAAGCTCTAAATATACCAAAAAACCACCCCGCAAGGGATGAGCAAGATACGTTTTATGTAGAGGGAGGCCACGTCCTCCGCACCCAGACAAGCCCTGTACAAATCCGCAAAATGGAAGAGGGCAAGCTGCCTATCGCCATCGTTGCACCTGGCAAGGTTTTTAGAAGTGATGAGGTAGACGCAACCCACTCGCCAGTTTTTCACCAGCTAGAGGGGCTTGTGGTTGACAAGGGCATCCACATGGGGCATTTAAAGGGGGCTTTAAACACCCTTGCAAAGTCTCTTTTTGGGGATGATGCAAAAACCCGCTTTCGCCCCCATCACTTTCCTTTTACCGAGCCCTCTGCCGAGATGGACGTAAGCTGTTTTGCTTGCGGGGGGGATGAGAAGAAGGTAAGTGGGTGCCGTGTGTGTAAGGGCGAGGGCTGGATAGAGCTTTTAGGCTGCGGCATGGTGCACCCAAATGTGCTGCAAAACTGCGGCATAGACCCTGAAGAATATAGCGGCTTTGCCTTTGGCATGGGGCTAGAGCGTATAGCCATGCAGCGGTATAATATCGACGATATGAGGCTTTTGTTTGAGAATGACGTTAGGTTTTTGAGTCAATTCTAGCCCGTTACCCCATGCTTGGTGCGTCAGCCTAATCTACCCCGTAGGGAATGGATTTATCCATTCCGCATAATCTAGCTGAAGGATTAGTAAGTAATAGCCTGTTTGTTCGGGATGATGGCAGGGAGAGTACGAGATGATAAGGAGATAAATATGAAAACACCATTTTCTTGGCTGAAAAGCTATGTTGATATAGATTTGGATATTAAGGATTTTTGCGAAGCTATGACCATGAGCGGCTCAAAAGTTGAAAAGATACACCACATGGGGGCAGACATTACCAACGTGGTGGTTGGTCGTATTGAAGAGATTGTAAAGCACCCTGATGCAGACAAGCTTGTGGTTACCCAAATAAATATTGGTGAGGCCGAGAACAAGCAGATTGTAACAGGGGCAACCAATGTAAATGTTGGGGATTATGTGCCTGTGGCTTTGCATGGGGCAAACCTAGCTGGTGATTTAAAAATCAAGAAGGGCAAAATCCGTGGTGAGGCGTCTGATGGGATGTTATGCTCTGTGGAGGAGCTGGGCTATACCCGCAGCGACTTCCCCGAGGCACCTGAAGATGGCATATATATTTTTGAAGAGCCTCAAACCCTGGGCATGGATGCTAGGGTTGCTTTGGGCATTTTAGAAGATGTTATAGAGTTTGAGATAACATCAAACAGGGCTGATTGCTATTCTGTTATAGGTTTAGCTAGGGAGGCTGCCGCTACTTTAGGTGTGGCTTTAAAGGTTTGTGAGCCTAAGGTGGAGCTTAAAACTGTGGATGCTGTAGAGGGTATAGGCGTTGAGATTGCAAGCGAAAACTGTAACAGATATATAGCAGCTGTTGTTAAGAATGTGAAGATTGCCCCGTCGCCCCAGTGGCTGCGTAGCCGTTTGATGGCTGTGGGCATCCGCCCTATTAACAATATTGTAGACATTACAAACTATGTGATGTTGGAGTATGGCCAGCCTATGCATGCCTTTGATATAAGGGCTGTTGAGGGAGGCAAAATTGTGGTGCGAGATGGGGCGGAAGGCGAAAAAATAACCACCCTTGACGAGATAGAGCGTAAGCTTGATGCAGACACCCTTGTGATTGCTGATGGGGTAAAAGCTATTGGCATTGCAGGCATTATGGGTGGGGATGCGTCAAAAATAAATGATGACACCACAACGGTGCTTTTTGAATCTGCTAATTTTAACGGCCCAAACATCCGCCAAAGCTCCAAAAAACTTGGCTTGAGGACGGATAGCTCGGGCAAGTTTGAAAAGGGGCTTGACCCTAACATGTCCATCACTTGCATAAAGCGTGCTTTAGAGTTGGTGGCTGAGCTTGGTTGTGGTGATGTGGCGGGGGAGATTGTTGATGCTTACCCAATGCCTATCGCTGCTCATAATATAGAGATACCCCACGGTCGTCATCCCGTGCTTGACACGGGATCTCCCTATGGTGATGGTTTGCGGGAGATTGCGGATCAAGTCCGCAATGACAATCCTAATAGAATATCATCCCTTTTGGGAGTTAATATCACCATCGACGAGATTAGCAAGCTTTTAGCTCCTTTAGGGGTTACAATAACGGGCAATGTGGCTACAATACCCACTTGGCGTAGAGATTTAAACCTGTGGCAAGATATTGCTGAAGAGGTGGCTCGCCTTTATGGTTATGATAATATACCTGCTGTTGTTATATCTTCAACCAACGCAGGGGGCAAGACGACATCACAAAAGATGGAAGATTTAGCAGTAAGCACTATGACGGCTTTGGGCTATTCTCAAATGCTAAGCTATGCTTTTGAAAGCCCCAAAGTGTTTGATAAGTTGCTGCTTTCAGACAAATGCCGCTTTAGAAAAACCGTTAACATTATAAACCCGCTGGGTGAGGATACAAGCATTATGCGTACTGTGCAGGTTAATGGCTTGCTTGCCTCTCTAGCTACTAACTATAACCGCAGAAACCCACAAGCACGCCTTTTTGAGATTATAAAAACATATACCCCAGCTGAAAACACCACAGACCTGCCGATGGAGACTAGGTGGCTTGTAGCTGGTGGCTTTGGTGGCGATATAGATTTTTATGACGCTAAAGGCGTTGTAGAGGCTATCACCCGTGCTTTTGGTGTTGAGGATAAGGCTATATTTGCTCCATACGCCGTTATGCCCTTTATGCATGGGGGTCGCACGGCTTCTGCTAGCCTTTCAGATATAGAGCTTGGATATTGCGGCCAGCTGCACCCCCAAGTGATGAAAAATTATGACATTGGGGCAACACCATATTTGGTTGTTATCAACTTTGACCTGCTTTGTGAAAATGCCCAGCTAGATAAGGTTTACAAAGCCCTGCCAAAATACCCAGCTGCTCAAAGAGACATTGCCTT
Source organism: Defluviitaleaceae bacterium (assembly GCA_009781815.1). Taxonomy (GTDB): domain Bacteria; phylum Bacillota; class Clostridia; order Lachnospirales; family WRAX01; genus WQVB01. The sequence continues at coordinate 10,078 of WQVB01000002.1, read as the reverse complement.
GGTTGTAAAAGATGAGGTATTGCATGGAGAGCTTGTAGAGGCGATAAAACGTGCTGGGCAAAAGATTTTAAAAGATGTACAGCTGTTTGACGTTTACAAAGGCAAGGGCGTTGATGATGGCTTTAAATCTATGGCATATAACCTAACATTTAGGGCGGATGACCGCACACTTACCGATGAAGAAATCACCAAATCTATCGACAAAATATTGCTTGCGGCTAAAGAGGGCTTTGACGCCGTATTGAGGGGATAGTTTGACATGAAAAGGGACAATACGGTTATCTTTAAAGGCGGCAAAAACGGCATAATAGTCCATCTTGATGAAGAGGCTAGCTTAGAGGATATTAAAACGGCCTTTAGAGAAAAAATGCAGGCCTCTGCCAAGTTTTTTGCCGATGCTAAAACTACAATCGCCTTTAAAGGCAAAGAAATATCTCAAGAAGATATTGTAGAGCTTGTAGGCATTGTAGGAGAAGAGACCGATCTGTTGATAACCTTTGTAGACGAGACTGGGGAAGAGGCTATAACCCTAGAACTTGAGGGAGCTAAGCCCGCTACAAGCCCTACCTATCACCATAAGGCTAACCTTCGTAGCGGTCAATCTATATTCCAAAATGGCTCGGTGGTGATAATGGGCAATGTAAACTCAGGTGCGGAGGTTATAGCCACGGGCAATGTATATATATTTGGCACATTGGGTGGCATGGTGCATGCTGGCTCTGAGGGGGATGAGGATGCATATATTTGTGCTTTGGCCGTTGCCCCCTCGCAAATCCGCATCGCAGGTAAGATTACATATTTTACGCAAGAAATGCTTGAAGATGCAGGGGTTATGATGCAGGGTGCCCATGCTTTTATAAAAGACGAGCAAATCCATGTTGATTTCACGGGAGATAGATAGCAGCTCTACCATACCGTCATCCCCAACTTGATTGGGGGTCATTGCGGACTTAATCCGCAATCTCTAAGTTTGCAATCATTGCTTTTTAGCGATTGGTATAGTGAGATTGCGGATCAAGTCCGCAATGACGAGCTTAAACGATTGGCAAATTAGAATGACACTTCTTGAACTTGACATGGGGGTTTCATCATACTGATTGCTTGTTGTTGCATGCAGGATGATTGCAATAGGGATTGATCTTAATCTAAATTTATGGAGGTCTTATGGCTGAAATTATTGTTATAACCAGCGGCAAAGGTGGCGTAGGCAAAACCACCACCGCCGCTAATATAGGCTGTGCTTTAGCTAATATGGGCAAAAAGGTGCTTTTGATTGATGCGGATATTGGCCTTCGCAACCTTGATGTTATTATGGGGCTTGAAAACCGCATTGTTTTTGACCTAGTAGATGTGGTAGAGGGCAAATGCCGCCCCAAGCAGGCTTTGATAGCTGATAAGAGGTTTGAAGAGCTATATTTGCTTGCAGCCTCTCAAAGCAAAGATAAAGATGCCGTTAGCCCTGAGCAGATGATAAAGCTTTGTGCATCCTTGGAGGATGAGTTTGACTATATCTTAATTGACTGCCCAGCGGGCATAGAGCAAGGCTTTAAAAACGCCATTTCATCTGCCCACCGTGCTATTGTTGTTGCTAACCCTGAGGTGAGCAGCGTTAGAGATGCAGATAGGGTTATAGGCCTCTTAGCATCTTCACAAATCAACACTGCTCACTTGGTGCTAAACCGTATTAGACCAGAGCTTGTAAAGCGTGGAGATATGCTGTCTTTGGAAAATGTTGTAGATATTTTAGCTATTGATGTTTTGGGCATTGTGCCTGATGATGAGGATATTATAATCACCTCAAACAGGGGTGAGCCTGCATCTGCTAACTCTTCTTCAAGGGCGGGGGCGGCTTTTCGCAATATAGCGGAGCGTATTGTTGATGAGAGGGTGCCTATGCTTGAAATAGGGGCGACCCAAGCCAAAGAAGGTTTTATGGCTAAGTTTAGGCAGATTTTTAGTAAGAAAAAATAAAGGGAATTAACTTAGAGCCTTACGTGGTCATCCCGCACTCGATGCGGGATCTCACTATACTAATTGCTCAATGGATAGCTATTGTAAAGGAGAGATTTAATGAGTTTTTTCAATATTTTTTCAAAAAAAGAAAACACGGCAGATATAGCAAAAAGCCGCTTGCAACTGGTGCTGTTTCAAGATAGGCTAAACACCTACCCAGAGACGCTAGAGATGCTCAAGGCAGATATTTTAGGTGTTTTAAATAATTATCTTGACTTTGAAGAGGGGGAGATTGATATAAACCTCGACCTTTCGGGCAATGATGATAAAGGGTGCGACAAGCCTGTGCTGTCGGCGAATATCCCTATAAGGGGTTGGAAGAAGCGGTAGGTTTGCCTTGTTGTCATTAGATTTATTGTGAAATCAATCCCTACTCGCCATCCTGTATTCACGTTATCCCAATTCACCCACCCGCTCCTGTAGGGAATGGATTTATCCATTCCGAATAAATTGGGGTATTAGCTACTAATCCTTCAGGAAGGCAATGCGGAGTGGATAAATCCACTCCCTACAGGGGTAAGTATGAATGATATACACCGTGCTTGATGCAGGATGACGAGTAGAAGGCAGGATGGAAGAAAAAATAAAGGAATCAAAACATGAACACTTCGAGACGCAACTTACGCTCTTTTGACTTTGTGCTGTTTGGCTTGGTCATTTTGCTGTCTGCTTTTGGGCTTTTGATGGTAGGATCTGCTACAGGCTTAGGAGACGGGCATTTTTCGCCAACTTTTATAAACCAGCTCCTCTTTATGGTTACGGGCATCGGCATTATGTTGGTGGCCGCTTTTATAAACTTTGAAACAATATCTAAATTTTATTTGCCTATTTATGGGGTTAATTTGCTGTTTCTTATTGTTGTGTTGCTGCTGCCTAGGCAAGCTGGCGTTGCCAGGTGGATAGGTATAGAGATAGGCGGCACCATGCTTGGCATACAGCCTTCAGAGTTTGCAAAAATCTTTATGATAATCTTTTTGGCAAAGTTGATAGACATTAACAAAGAGAGGATAAACAAGCTGTGGGTAGTGGGGATGATATCAGGCCTTACTATACTGCCTGTTGTGCTTATATTTATGCAGCCGTCATGGTCTGCATCTGTTATACCTATAGTTGTGCTGCTGGCCATGCTCTTTGTAGGGAAGATTAGCTACAAATACATTATAATCACCACTTTGATTGTCATCCCTATTCTATTGTTTTTCTTTATAGAGCTCCATGCAGAAAACCCCTTGATTTTAGACAGCTTGCTTGAAGATTGGCAAATAAGGCGTATATATCACTTTTTATACCCCGAGGGGGTAGATACATTTCAAAACGATAGGGCTTTGGCGGCCTTATCCAGCGGGCTTTTAACGGGCAGGGGGCTGTTTAACAACACCGTTCGTATACCTGAGGCCTCTAACGACTTTATCTTGTCGGTTATAGGGGCAGAGTTTGGCTTCTTAGGGGTTCTGTTGCTCTTGGCAGTGTTTTTCATTGTGATTATCCGTTGTTTTATTATTGCTTATCGCTCTCAATTGTTTCTAGGCACTTTGATAGCTGTTGGCGTGGGCATCACCATCGCCGCACAGGTTTTTATCCACGTGGGGGTAAACACCTTTATGCTGCCAAACACAGGCATAAACCTGCCTTTTATCTCGTCTGGAGGCTCGTCTATATGGGTTTTTATGGCTATGATTGGGCTGGTGCTAAATGTAGGCATGTCTCGAGAGCATTCTATGTTTGACAGCTTTGAAAAGGGTAAATATCACGTATAATGGAGGGTAGGGCATGAATATAGCGTTAGCCGCACATGATAGCAAAAAAATATTAATGCAAAACTTGTGCATAGCTTATAAGCATATTTTGCGAAAGCACAATATCTTTGCCACAGGCAGCACAGGCAAAACGGTTGAGGAGTTTACTGGTCTTGCTGTAACTAAATACCTTGAGGGCTTTTTAGGGGGCGAGCAACAAATGGCCACCCATATAGGCCACAACGATATCGACTTGGTGATATACCTTTGCAACCCTCAAAAAGAAGACCTTAAAGAGCCTGGCATATTAGCCATTATGGCATTGTGCGAGAGCAAAAACATCCCTTTTGCCACTAACCTTGCTACTGCGGAGGTGCTGCTTTTGGCTTTGGATAGGGGAGATTTAGCTTGGAGAGAGATTTTGAAATAGGAGATTAGATATGGATTATTGTTTACACGCAATGGCGGCAAATGGGCAGATACGTGCCTTTGTTGCCAATACCAAAGGCTTGGTGAATAAAGCTGCAACCCTTCACCAAACAAGCCCAGTAGCAACGGCCGCCTTGGGGCGAGCCTTAACAGTTGGCTCCATAATGGGCTTGATGAGTGGCAATGATAAGGACTCTATAACAATAAACATTAAAGGCGACGGCCCACTTGGTGGCGTTTTGGTTGTTTCAGACGGCTTAGGGCGGGTTAAGGGGTATGCAAACAACCCTCAAGCCGACGTGCCAAACAGGGCTGATGGCAAGCTAAATGTAGGCGGAGCTATAGGTGCTGGCAACTTGACCATCGCTAAAGATTTGGGACTTAAAGAGCCTTATATAGGCACTATAGAGCTTGTTTCTGGTGAGGTTGCAGAGGATGTGGCAAGCTATTTTTTCACCTCAGAGCAAACGCCTAGCATTGTGTCTTTAGGGGTGCTTGTGGACAGAGATTTAAGCGTAAAGCAGGCCGCAGGCTTTATCATCCAGCTGCTGCCAGGCTGTGGTGATGAGGTGATAGACCTGCTAGAGGGGCATATATCCGTTTTGCCTCCACTTACAACTCTGCTTGAAGAAGAAGGGCAGACCATTGAGGAGATATTGGCACTTCTTCTAGCTCCTTTCGGGTATGAAATCACTAAAAAATCTGAAATAGAGCTACATTGCAACTGTAGTAAAGACAAAATGGAGAGGGCTTTAATCTCCCTTGGCAAAGCCGAGATAGACCAAATCATCCAAGAACAGGGAGTCGCTGAGCTTGTATGCCATTTTTGTAATGAGGTATATACCTTCACCAAAGAGGATTTAGGAAAAATATTAGAGGATATATAGTGGCTTCGCTAAAGGCGTAGCTAATTCATATTGCAGGCGGTTAGTTTGTGAAGAAGACAATAACTAAGTGGACAATTTTCTTGAAGATGCTTCCCTTTTGGGAAGTTATCATGTTTATGGCTGGAGTAGCTCTAGTTTATTTTCCAACCGTTCATTTTACACATTTCAACTTTCATCTAGGTGATTATCCATTTATGCCAGCGATAGGTATAGCCCTCATAATAGTCGGTGCGATATTTGGGCTATTGCGAATTTTTTTAGCAATATGCGGCATCATTAGGCTAAATCGCCAAGAGAAAATGCTTGGTTTTGATTTTTCTGATGAAATGAGGAAAAATAATATTACTACAACTAGGCACGTAACGCCTAAATGGTTTATAGACGTTAGACACGGTAGTAGCTATCAGTTCGCTTTTATTGTTCTAAAAAGGGATTTTATAAAAAATGTTAGCAAGGTAAATATGCAAGAATCTGCCACTAGTGCCCCTGCCAGGACAAGTGTGATAATTATAACTGGTGATGGTAAAAAACAAAAAATATGGACATCTTTTTCTAAGAATAAAGATATTATTTATGACTTTGCAAAATGGTATCGTAACAAGAAATCATTTTTTGATGAATCGAAAGCAATGGAGCATTAAAAAACCGCCTTCAAAAGAGGGCGGTTTTTGGTTTTATCGCTCAGGTATGATTAAGGTGCTATCTACAACCACGGCGGAGTTTGTCATGCTGTTGGCTGCTAAAATTTCGGTGTAGCGAGAGCCGTCGCCTAAGGTACGTTGGGCTATGTTCCACATGGTGTCTCCTTGTCGCACTGTGTATACACGCCTGCCTTGGGCATCCCTTGTGGTGTATGGGTCGCCTGAAGGGGTTTGTTGTTGGTTGGTTGAGCCTGCTTGGTTGCCCTCATTTGCGTCGGGGGTGTATGTTACGTTTTGTTGGCTGTCTATAATTGCTCGATAGTTGTCAATAGAAGCTTGTAGCTGAGCCACTTGTGAGTTTAAAGTGGCATTTTCTGCAAGCAGGGTTTGCTCTTGGCTAGGGGCGGCTCTTAAAAGGGCGATTTCGCTATTGGCGGAGCTTAGCTGGTTGTTAATAGCTAGGATTTGCCAAATGAATATGCAAAAAACCACCAACACCACAAAAAGGCCTAAAGTAAGTATATTACGCATGTTGAGGGTGGCCTTGCCTCTTTGTTTTGCTTGCTGCGGCCCTCTTGTTGGGGCGGCAGGTGTGCTAGGTTGAGGCGGGGGAGTGGGGGTGTTAGGTTTTTTCTCGGGGGCTTTTTTGGATATTGCCGAAAGCTCGTCTAGCTGAGCCTCTCTATGTTGTATTGCGGCTTCTTTGGCGGCGGTTTTTCGCTCTTCTTCTTCACGAGCGGCTCTTAAAGTTGCCTCGATATACCTTGCATACTCTTCATCAGGGTCTGTTTGCTTCATGCCCCTGTAAGGCGGTGGGGTGGCGGCTTTTTTAATACCTTCTTGCTTTTCACCCTCATCTTCAGCCTCGGTTGTTTCTTCATCAAATAAAGAGCCAACCATATGGCGAGAAAAATCACCCATATTCATGGCTTGTTGCTCTTCGTTTTGTAAATCTTTTATATCTTTGTTGTTTTCGTTCTCTCTCATCTTCATCACTTCCGCTAAAATTCGACGTAATTACTCGTAATTATTATAGCAAGCTAGAGTGCTGCTGTCAAGCCCTTCTGAAACGTCATTGTGGATCAAGCCCGCAATAGACCTATAGCGAAATTGACCCCTCCATGTCATCCTGAGCTTGACTCAGGATCTAATTGGAGAAGGACACAGCCCTAATTAAGGTATGCACTATCATGCATAGATCCTGAGTCAAGCTCAGGATGACGACTTAGAGGAATTGAGAGGCATTTCGCTATAAATCTAATGACGAACAAGCAACGTTAATGGGTTTTGGACACTCTAGTATAGTGCAAAAGGTTGCCCTCAAAAACTTTATTTGAAGATACTTGCAAAAAATGTTGAGGGCGTATTGTATTCTTTTTGTTGTTTTCAAGGGTGAATAGGTCGTTTTTATGTAAGATGTAGTATACAAACTCTGAGCAAAAATATTTGTTTTTGGGTTGGTTTGGGTGGTAAGGGTTTTTTAGCCTAAAGGCCGCCCTCATAAGGCCAGATACGTTGTATCTATAGGAGCTTGCACCCGTAACAAAACAAGAAATATCTGCGATTATATTGTAATATTGCTCTTCACTAAGGGTAACTTCTAAAACCACGCCAGGTAGGTTAGAGTAGTTTTTGTAAAAGGCATCTGTAAATTTTTCTTGCTTAAAGCAGCCTATAAAGGGGTTTGTGTGCTTTTTGCGGCCAAAGGTAAACATATATTTTAAATCTTTATCAAGAGAGAGGGCGGAGTGGGTGTATTTATCGCTTGTAAGGGTGCTTATAATGTTAGATAAAATAGACTTGCTGCGAGATAAAACTATATACACCGTTCTCCCTCCACATTCTAGCTGAGGGATGTCTTCTATCATAGGCATGGTTAAAGGCTTCATTAAATTTCTCCTGCAAGTTAGATTTTGTAACTGTATGCTTGCATAGCTCTAGCTCTAGGTTGTTATTCTACACCCTAGTTGTCATTAGACTTGTAGTGAAACCAAAAGACATTAAACTCCAGCCTGCCGAGCCTGTCCTGAACTTGATTCAAGATACTCTGATACGGGGTCATCCCGTGCTTGACACGGGATCTAATTGGAGAAGGCTGGTCTTAATTGGGTTGTCCACCATCATACATAGATCCCGTGTCAAGCACGGGATGACGACGCTTGGGTTTGTTTCGCTACAATCATAATTCTGCTTCTAATACACATACTCCTTATCAGCAAAACGCACTTGGTTGCCGATGTATTGCAGCTCTACCGTGCCTGTTGCTCCGTTACGCTGCTTGGCTATGATGATTTCGGCAATGCCTTGTTTTTCTGTTTCGGGGTTATAGTATTCATCTCGATAGATAAAACACACAAGGTCTGCATCTTGCTCTATAGCTCCAGACTCTCTTAAATCTGACAAAATAGGCTTTCTATCTCCACGGCTTTCTACGGCACGAGAGAGCTGAGATAAAGCTATAACGGGTACTTCCATCTCACGGGCTAGGGCTTTTAAAGAGCGAGATATTTCAGAGATTTCTTGCTGTCTATTTTCGGTGCGGCCAGAGCCGCTCATTAGCTGTATATAGTCTATAACAATCATGCCTAGGCCATACTCAAGCTTTAGCTTGCGGCATTTTGACCTCATTTGAGCCACGCTTATGCCTGGTGTGTCATCAATAAAAAGGGGTGCTTGAGAGATTTTAGGCAGGGTGTTGTTTATGCTATCCCAATCGGAAGCTTCAAGGCGACCGTTTCTTATTTTGCCAGCATCAACCTTGGCTTCAGACGAGAGCATCCTGCTTGCTAGGGAGTCTTTGCTCATTTCTAAAGAAAAGATGGCCACAGGCAGGTTGCCACGGAGGGCTATGTGAGAGGCTATATTTAAAACCAAGGCAGTTTTACCCATAGATGGGCGGGCTGCTATCAATATAAGGTCTGAAGGGTGAAAGCCTGATGTTATGCGGTCAAGGTCAGCAAAGCCTGAAGACACGCCTGTGATGGCTTCGCCGTTGGCATAGGCTGCCTCGATAGTTTTCATAGCTATTTTTAACACATCATGAATATGGAAAAAACCTAGCGAGTTGCGTTTTTGCCCGATGGCAAACAAAATAGCCTCCGCATTGTCGAGGATGGCATCTGTGGTTTTTGTGGCCTCAAAGCTATCATTCATGATGTCGCCAGCGGCTGTTATAAGCCTGCGGAGGATAGAGCGGTCAAGAACGATTTTTATGTATTGTTTGATATTAGCTGATGTAGACACGGCAGATATTATGGCCGTTAAAGCCTCTGCCCCGCCTATTTTGTCAAAGGCGTCTCGCTCTTCTAGCTTGCTTTTGAGGGTTATAGGGTCTACTGGCTGGGCAGCGTTGTAAAGGTCTATAAGGCAGGCAAAAACAAGCCTATAGTCCACCCTATAAAAATCCTCAGGTTTAACAACTTCGGCAGCTTGAGATAGGGCCTCGTTATCAAATATCATGGCGGATATAAGGGCAAGCTCGGCCTGCTCGTCCCTCGGCATGGGTCTTTGGTTTTGGTTTAATAAAGGTTCTTGCATTTGTATGTTTCAGCTCCGATTTTGTTTTGTTGTTGCATTCTTTATTCGTTCTAGTTTGCCACTTCATAACACTCTATTCTTCGTCATTGCGGACTTGATCCGCAATCTAACTTATACTAATTGCTAAAAAGTAACGATTGCAAGCCTAGAGATTGCGGATCAAGTCCGCAATGACGTACTTAAATGATTGACAAATGGTGAGGTGGCGATTAGAGGGATTTTATTGTAAGGTTTAAAAGTGCTACAACGTCGGTATGTAGGCGGATTTCAACCTTATATTCTCCAACTGTTTTTATATTATCTGGCAGGGTGATTTTTTTGCGGTCTATGTCGATGTTTAGCTGCTCACCAATAGCCACAGCAAGCTCTTTATTGGTTACAGAGCCAAAAAGCCTCTCGCCACCGCCAGTTTTAAGGGCTAGGGTTATGGTTTTTTCTTCAAGAAAGGCTTTTAGTGTTTTGGCGTCTGCTAAATCTTTTGCTTTGCCATCAGCCTCGCTTTGAAGCCTCTTTTCTAAATGATGCAGGTTTTGTTTCGTAGCCTCTACAGCTAGCTTTTTAGGGAAAAGAAAATTACGCACATATCCGTCGGCACAGTCAAGCACTTGGTCTTTTTTGCCAACACCTTTTACATCTTGCAATAAAATAACTTTCATATGTCAAACCTCCTTTGTGTTTTTGTGAGTGTATTGAGATTGTGGGTAAAGCTACCCGTCCGTCATCCTGAACTCATGTAGGGGCTAACTTGTCAACCCAACCGCAACAAAACACCAAAGCATCCTCTAAAGTCTATAAAACCTCTCATAAGGCGTGTTCCAACCCAAGCACTTTCTTG
>WQVB01000001.1 GCA_009781815.1 Defluviitaleaceae bacterium | reverse complement strand
CCAAGTTCCAAAGGAAGCACATAAAACTCTTCGTAGCCTAATGAAAAAATCACGTGAGTTTACCGAGGAAAAAGGGTTAAATGCACTTCACTTGGCTTTTGGTTTTCTTAATTGGGCAGAAAACGGCACAGAGGGGCAAGAAATTCGTTCCCCTCTTCTTTTATTGCCAGTTAAACTTTCACAAGAGGATTTATTTTCACCTATAATATTATCGCGCTCCGAACAAGAAATAAATGCCAACCATTCGTTAGCTCAAAAATTACTTGGCGATTTTGGTATCATTTTGCCGACATTTAATGAAGATATGGAGCTTTCAGATTATCTTGATAATGTCGAACAAGCCGTTGCTTCGTTGGGCTGGACTGTTACAAACGACGCATCTCAACTTTCAATGTTTTCGTTTATGAAAATAAATATGTACCTTGATATTGAGCGCAATGCTGATAAAATCAGCAACCACCATATTGTGAGAACATTAAACGGCGAAGTTTTACGTGATGGAGCCGATGTGTCCGACATTGGCACATATAGCCATGACAATACAGAACCACAAGATGTATTTTCTGTTGTTGATGCCGATTCAAGCCAGCAAGATGCCATATTGCTTGCTAAGCGTGGTGCGAGTTTTGTGTTGCAAGGACCCCCGGGTACTGGAAAAAGCCAGACCATAACGAATATGATTGCCGAACTTATTGCTGATGGCAAAAAAGTATTATTTGTATCCGAAAAAATGGCTGCACTCGAAGTTGTTTATAAACGGCTGACGAATGTGGGGTTGGCATCGTTTTGTCTGACGCTACATAGCCACACAGCCAAGCGTAGAGATATTCTTGAACAACTCGACAAAGCCGTAAAAATGTCACGTCAAAAGGCGAACATACAACAATCTGCCTACAACATCCTATATCGGCTGAAGGATGTTCGGAAGAACTTGAATCAATACAGCGTAGAGTTACACACGATTGTTGAACCACTTGGCAAAACAATTTATCAAGTGACAGGCCATTTAGCAAAGTTTGATAATTACCGCAACATTGATTTTATTCAGGAAAACGCAGAAAACTTTACTCCGTCCCTATTGGCTGGTTGCGAGAGCGCACTCGAAGAAGTTACCAGAATTGTGTCAAAGAGTGGTTATCAAGAAAACAACCCTTGGAATGGCTGTATATTGGCACAGCCACCAACGCATGAGTTTAGGCAACGGTTTATTGTTGATTCTGAGCAATTTATGAATCAGCTTCAAGAAGGCAAGGTTTTATTTTCTACTACAAATCAAATTTTAGACTCCGACTATTCGTGGGGTTTGTTTAGCATTGCAGAAATCCAAGAGCTATTTAATTTTGCAAAAACATCTCCTGTTTTTCCTTCACTATGGGTTTCCTTAGATTTGAACGAAGCGAATGGGACGCTTGAAATCTGTGAATCTGCTCGTTTAGCAAGAAATGAAGCGAAGTCAACGCTCGAAGCTGCTTTAGCAGATTTTGATAGCATTAAAGCATCGGTCAATACAAGCAATGAAATTTACACAACGAACGCTTCAGTATCAAATCATATTGAAGGTTATAACGTTTCGCTAAAGGCGTTGGCGATGGCCACAAATGAATTTGACACTTTTATTTCTGCCACTAATACGATAAAGGACAATATTGAAGCTAACCGTGCAATAAACGATAGTGTTTTGGACTCCGACACGGCTTTTATATATAACGAAGCGTTGCAACGGCTCAACGATATAGCTGTTCAACAAGATGGGATTGAAAAAACAAGCAAAGCAGCGCAAGCTCGCCATGTGCAAAGTGGTTCTCAGCTTGCTACTGAAACCGATTTATTAGAAGCGGCAAAGCAATCGTGGGAAGCCGCACGTGATGCCTTATCTTCAAACTTTGATTTAGGTCTGCTCTCATTGGATTTGCCGGCAATGTTGGGGCGGTATAGGGTTCAGTATCGCTCTATGCTCTCGCGCTTGATTGGGCAATATGGAAAGGACAGAAAGGCTATTTTGGCGTTCTGCAAAACAGCTTCAAAATTAACTTATGATGAAGGGTTATCTTTGCTTGATAATGCGAATGATGCCCTATTAAAGAAAAATGCCTTTGAGTTGCAGACAAAGACCGTTGTTAATGCCGAAGCCAAGCATAAATCCGACGAATTAGAAATGGCAAAGGCCGAACAGGATTTGTCGGACTATGTGAATTTATTGGCTTCTGTTAAGTCTGCCTATAATGAAAGCATTGAGGGGCTATTGTTTGCTATAACAAATACAGAACCGGGTTTCCGCTCCGCTAAGACAAATGCTGAAAGCAATTTTGCATTCGCTCGTCAATTGCTTTTTACAGCTATGGAGCAAGCAGAATCGGGGTATCGCTCTCAACTGGCTAAAAATGAAAGCACCATGCAAGACCGAAACAAGGATTTTGCTATGTTTCTCGGCATTGTCATTAACGACCAGACTGATTTTTCTAAGTTGAAATTTGATTTGGAATGGTGTGGCCAAATGAAGCAGTTTGTTAAAGAATATAGTTTAGGGTCACGTTTCATTAAATTAGTTTCAGAAAACAACGATGAACTCCGAAATTCGATGGACGAAAACATATCAAATCTTCGCAATTGGCAAATTGCAACTATGCCTTCGTTTGACAAGTTTGCGCAGTTGTTTGAAGCTAAACAAGGTTTACGGTACTATGTTTTGGCTAAGCTCATGGAAACCTTGCAAAACTGCAAGGAAAACTTTGCGAGTTTGGAGTATCTTATAGACTTTAGGATTGCAGAAAAATGGCTTGCCGATTTAAGCATTGATTCGTACCTCGAAAAAGCAAAGGAACTCGAGTTGACAGCCGAAGAAATTGTACCAATCTTCAAAAAATGCTTTTTCCGTTCGTGGTTAGATGCGGTTATACCTAAGTATTCATCAATCCATGATTTTAGGCGTTTAAGGCAAGATGAAAGGGTTGCTCTATTCCGTGACCTTGACAAGCAGCATTTAGAAATTTCAAAAGCAATGGTGTTTTCCAAGCTAATTTCACGCTTGCCTAATTTTGATGCCTTTTCAGCAAACGGTGAAATTGCTTTATTGCGCCGTGAAATGGCAAAACAGCGAAAATTGATGCCCACACGGCTGCTAATTGCTAATTTGCCCAATCTTCTTCCTGCCTTAAAGCCTTGTGTTATGATGTCACCGCTATCCATAAGCACGTATCTCGGCAATAGCAATTATGAATTTGATGTTGTTATTTTTGACGAAGCATCACAGGTGCGGACGGAAGATGCGATAGGTGCAATTTTCAGAGCAAAGCAAGTAATTATAGCAGGTGATAGTAAGCAGTTACCACCAACGGATTTCTTTACATCCTCGTTGTCAACATCCGATGAATACGAGGAAGATGAAGATGGCGAAGTTGACGATACAGGAGCATACGAATCATTGTTAGAAGAAGCATCAATGTTACCCTCACAAACACTCCTTTGGCATTATCGAAGCCGTCATGAACATTTAATTGCATTTTCTAACGCCAAAATATATCAAAGTACCCTAACCACTTTTCCATCTGCTTCCGAAAAAGTTAGTGGTATGGGTGTTGAATATATTCATGTAGTTGGTGGAACTTACGATAAAGGCGGGAAAAACGGTAATAGAGCCGAAGCAGAAAAAATAGCTGAACTTGTTTTTGAACATTTTCGAACAAGCCCTGAGAGAAGTCTGGGTATCATTGCCTTCGGAAAAGTTCAAGAAGCTGCCATCACGGAAGCGATTGAAGAAAAACGCCGTAAAAATTGGGACTTCGAAGTATTTTTCAAGGAGGGCGAAGAGGAATCTTTATTTATTAAGAATCTCGAAACAGTTCAAGGTGACGAGCGCGACACAATAATTTTTAGTATAGGTTATGCTCCTGATATTACAGGAAAATTTGCTATGAATTTTGGGCCATTAAGTCGTAATGGCGGTGAACGCAGACTTAACGTTGCAGTTACAAGGGCGAGATATAACTTAAAACTTGTTGGGTCGATTTTGCCTACAGACATAGCTGCTGATCGTGTTAATAGCCTTGGTCCCAAACTATTACGACAGTATATCGACTTTGCTATAAACGGTGAACAGGCTATACTTGGAGAAATTTCGACAAGTGATGATTTGTGGTTTGATTCGCCATTTGAAGTGTCGGTACATGAGTTCCTTACCAGTCACGGTTATGATGTAGCCACGCAAATTGGCTGTTCTGGGTATCGCATTGATATGGCTGTTAAGCACCCTAAATACAACGGAAGGTTTGCCATTGGAATTGAGTGTGATGGTGCGATGTATCACTCCGCACGAACGGCAAGAGAGCGTGACAGGCTTCGCCAAACCGTACTTGAAGATATGGGCTGGAAAATTTATCGTATTTGGTCTACCGACTGGATAAAAGACCGCCATACCGAGGGAGCGCGATTATTGGAAGCTGTTCAAAATGCCATTGATGGGTATCGTGAAGTTATGCCTGCTTCTTCTGTGCCGACCGCCAAGGCCTCCGATTTTTTAGATGTCAGCACCCAAACAGCTCATGAAAGCGCAAGAGAAGGTGCTCGTCAAAAAGTAATTGCCGTAAGGTCGAAATACTACGGAAGTCAAATGAAGGACATACCCGCAAATGATACAATAAACACAATGTTTAACGTGCTTCAATCAGACTTCGGACTTGATAAAACAGGACTATTCAAGGACACAGCTTTATATGGTTATGGTTGGCAACGGCAAGGTGCGGTTATCAAAGAAAGATTTGAAATTGCACTTAGATGGTTAGAAAAACGAGGTTTTGTTACAGAAGAATCAGATGGCAAACTCAAAGTCCAAACCGATGTTATCAACGAACACAAGCGACGATTGAATGAAGCAAAGCAACAAGATTTAAGCGCAGTTCGTACTTGGAATGAACTTAGGGCATTTTCACAGAAGTACGAGTGCGGAACTCGTTGGGAATATAGATATGCCCACGACAATGGCATTGAAATCCCTGAACACTATAAGCGTTTGAGCGAGTATTATCTGAGAGATGATTCATAACACACCAAAAAACGCTATCGGCTTTTCGGCTGATAGCGTTTTCTTTGATAATAAAAGGTTTACTTCAATAAGCGTAAATTATTCGTAAATCAGCTCCACAAAGATAATTTCCTCAACTGAACGCTTGAGCATACTCATATGAGCAGCCCACGCAAGCCCATCTGTGTTGCGGTTTGGGGGTGGGTTATGAGTTGCAAATTGCCTCATCATGTTTTTAAGCCTGTTTTCGGCTATTTGCTGAATTTCTAAGCAATGGGATTTCAGCTCCCCATTGCGAAGCAGTTCGGCGTAAAGGTCAGGCTGATATTCTTCGAGGTAGTTGCGTCGCATCATGCCGTATTTTGATAAATATTCGGCGGCTGGTGTTTCAGCAAAAACAGTATGGTTGTTGGTTGCTTGGCTCATGTGAAAATCCTCCAATATTCATAATTTTAGAGTTGTCTTGCTCTTGAGTTTCACTGGCCTGTTTTCTCATTGATTTATTGGGTGCGTAAGCTATGCGAGTATCTCTACCCTCACTACATAACAAAGGCCGAGAAAAATGGGCGAACAAAAGGCGAAGTTGACGAGATTATCACATGGTTGACGGGTTATGATACTAATGCCTTGCAAGTTACAATGGACAACCAAACCACTTTTGAGGATTTTTTTGCCAACGCCCCTCAATTACACCCTAACGCCCACCTTATAAGGGGCGTTATTTGTGGCTATCGCATAGAGGAGATTGAAGAGCCGCTAATGCAAAAAATCCGCCAATTAGACAAATTAATAGATGAGCTTGCCAAGGGCAAGGCTATGGATAAAATATTGCGAAAAGGAGAATGATCATGATTTTAGTGAACACGGATTTTGTAACAGGTAAAAACCTTGAAACTATAGGCATTGTAAATGGAAGTTATCTAGCTGGCTTGCGTTTTGACCTTGACAAGATTATAGGTAAAGTAAATACAAATATAGAAGAAAAAGCAAAAGAGATGAGAGCAGATGCCGTTATAAACATTCGCTATTCTTTTGTGGGTGATGGTAGATGTATTTTAGCCACAGGTACGGCTGTTAGATTTGTGTAAATAAAAACTCGGCATAAATATGTCGAGTTTTTATTGTAGGGATGGTTATAATATGGAAAAAGAATTATTTGATGAGCTGATGGCGGCTTGCCACGAAGCTGTAGAGCACGAAAAAGGCAACATATCCTTAAATTATAACGCCATAGACCTTGCTGATGAAGAGATAGAGAAAAGCCAAGTTTTCTATAGAAATTTTTCAAAATTGACGGGCGACAGCAAACAGAAAGCTATAGAATATGTAGATGAACTCCTAAAAGCCTCGATTTAATGTATCAAAATATAAACTTGTCATATTTTTTCGCTGTTTTGGAATATTAATTTAGAAGCAATAGAAATTAATATTTGAGGTGAAAGATATGATTAGAAATAGAGAATTTAACCCCATCAAAATGACAAAAATCATAGTGGGGATGGCCGTTGCCCTTTTGGCTTTAATATTGATAGCCCCCACCATACAAAATGTGTTTGGGGCGGAAAAGATGCTGCCTATCTTTTCAACCCAAACGGATGAAAAGGTGGTTGCTATCACCCTAAACGCCGCATGGGGGGCAGATGACACCGACACGCTAATCGAGATTTTAGATGAGTTTGACGCAAAGGCTACGTTTTTTGTGTGTGGGTATTGGGTTGATAAATACCCCGATGCTTTACGCAAATTTTACGAAGCGGGCCATTGCATAGCCAACCACGGCGACACCCATGCCCATGTGGCAAAGCTTAACTTTGAGCAAAATGTGGAAGAGATAGCCGCAGCCCACACCCGTGTGCTAGGGGTGCTTGGCATAGAGATGGACCTTTACCGCCCGCCTTATGGCGAGTTTAACGACACGGTGCTAAAAGCGGCGGAGTCTATAAACTACCACACAATACAATGGGATGTGGATAGTTTGGATTGGAAAAGACCAACGCCAGAGGCCATGACAGAGCGGGTGTTAAAGCACAAAAACTTGCAAAATGGCTCTATCATCCTTTTTCATTGTGATATACCTGAAACGCCCATTGCCCTTCGCAAAATAATGGCAGACCTTAAAAATGAGGGCTATAGCTTTATAACGGTAAGCGACCTTATAATGCGTGATGGTTATAAGCTTGACCATGCTGGAAGGCAAATACCACTTTAGTTTAGAGTGGCTTAAAAAATATCTTGCATATGTGAAATGTTTTTGATATAATAATAAAAAGAGCAATCGCAAAGCGGTTGGCTTCAAGTATTGGATATTATGAAATAACCGTTACCTCGCCAGGGCGGTTATTTTCTTTGAGAAAATATATCTAAAATATGTATCATAAGCTTTATCAGCTCAAAAACAATAGTTATTGAACCAAATACAACTAAAATGATTTCAAAATTAGACATGGTATCACCTCCTTTCTTAGGAGGGTCGCCAACCGCCTTGCTTTTTTGATTGCTCTTGATAACACTGTACCATATCTAGTGTATATTTTCAATAGGGTTTATTTAAAAGAGTGGCCAAATAGCGTTGACAATGTCATCCTGAACCCTTGGCAAGGTTTGATTCAGGATCCCCTTCCTTCCTGAATTATTCAGACTAGAAAGGGGATTGCGGATCAAGTTTCGCTTAAAACCAAGCTCAACCAAGGGCCCGCAATAGACCTGTAGCAAAACTGTGCCCCCTTACGTCATCCTGAGCTTGACTCAGGATCTACATGGGGTAGTGCATGCCATATTTTAGGGCTGCGTCCTTCTCCAGTTAGATCCTGAGTCAAGCTCAGGATGACGACTTAGGGTCGTTTCGCTACAGGTCTGATGACAAATTAGGGTTATCTGCTAACAATAAAGATTAAATAAGGTGAGCATTAATCTTCTTTTTGAATATCATTCATTTTAGGCAGCTTTCTTATTTTTGGCACGAGGATGACGATAATGCCGATAACTGTGTAGGCTATGCCTTGGTATATAAAGATGTGGTCTACAACGGGCAAAGCATTACCTAAAAAGCCACCTATCAAAGCACCGATGGCGAGAAACACGGCAGAAAGGGTTGTGGAGATTGTCTCTATGCGGCCGACCATGTCTTTTGGAGGGAGCTTTTGGCGTAGGGATTGAAAAACAATGTTGAGAGAGCCACCAAGGGCTGCGTATAAAACCAAAACGGCAAGACCGCCTATATAATGATGGGGCAAAACAAGGGCAAAAACCACACGCACCATACCAGCGATGGCAAACAAAACAAAGATAAGCTTGCCCACCTTAAGCCTGCTGCCAAAAATGCCTACAAAATATGAGGCTGCAATGCCGCCTATTAAGCCCATTAAAGTGAGCAAGATATAACCATCTGCACCTACGTGATATTCGGCGAACATAGGCGTATTTACCGATGCTATTTGTATAACAAAGTTTTTTGCCACGGCGGCTATAACTATGTATAGCAAGATGTTTTGTTTGAGAAACTTTGCACCTTCTTTTAAATCTTTTAGATAGTTTTTAGGTGGCTTTTGTGGGCTTTGTGGCTTTTTTGCCAAGGAGTCTCTCAAAAATAGTGAAAAGATAAAGGCTATGGCTATAAAGGCTGATGAAAAGCCGAATAGAAGGCTGAAATCTACCTCTCCTCCTCTTAAAGATACAAACAGCAGTGTAGCTATGCCAATGCCGCCTGTTAAGGCTGCGATGTTAACGAGGGAGTTTGCCCTCATTATATCATCTTCATGAACAATTTGGGGGAGCAGGGCGTTGGATGATGGCACCTCAAAAAGAGACGATAGAGAAAAGATGAGGATAACCATAAACATAAACCAAACTCCAAAATTTTCTTGAAAAGGTACAAAGGCTAAAAGAGCTACCGATAAAAACTCTAAAACTGAGGTTAAACGCATTATAGTTACTTTGTTTTTTCTATCCACAATAGGCCCTATAACAAAAGAGAGGATGCTGGGGCCTGCCATTAAAAAGCCCGCAATGCCTGTGTATATAGGGTTTTGATAGATAAGATGAACTGAGAGCAATATAAAAAGTTGAAACATACCCTGACCTAGGCCTGAAAAGGCTTGATAGGCCAAAAACACACGAAACATTTTATTTTCTTTAAATAATTTAAGCATAATGTAAACCTCCTTCTAGCCTTGCGGGAAAATCATGTAGTTTTTTGATAAAAGGCTTTTAACAATCTCTTCTAAAGGGGGGCCATTTTTTATGGTTGTCCTAGTCAAAATGTGGACTAAGCCTTGCATCATAGCCCATTGAGCTATTAAAGTTTTAGAATAATCTTCTTTTGAATGCCCAAGTTTATCAAGTGTTTTTTCCATAAAATCTTTAAAAAAATCATAAGGCTCATATACATGGCCACCCCCTACGGATATCTCTGAATGGTCAAATATAAACTCAAAATATTGAGGGTTTTTGATGAAGAACAACACATAGGCACAGCCTATTTCTAAAAGTGCTTCTGGCGTGTTGCTTTTGCCCTTTGCTGCCTCTTTAAGCATGTGGGTAAACTGGGCTGTTATGTGGCTTTCTATTGCCCCGAGCAGCTCTTTTTTGTTTTTAAAATGGCTATAGGGTGCAGCGTGGCTTACCCCGCAGGCAGACGCCACCTTTCGTAGTGATAGGTTTTTAACGCCACCTTCACTTATTGCTTCAAGACCTTTTTCTATCATGGCTGTGCGTAAATCACCGTGATGATATGTTTTATTGCTCATATTTATCCCCCTAACTTTACAATGTAAACTTTATGATGTAAAGATTATAGCACGGTATCTTTACATTGTCAATATGTAATTTTAAAAATTTTATTGCTTGTTTATGTCAAGCCGTCATTTGACGATTATTTAAGCACGTCATTAGACTTGTAGCGAAACGCCACTCAACCCTTCCAAGTCGTCATCCTGAGCTTGACTCAGGATCTAATTAGGGAAGGGCAGCCTTAATTAGGATATGAACTAACCCACATAAATCTCATGTCAAGCACGGGAAATGTCGATCTAATTTAACCTTGTAGGGAATGGATTTATCCATTCCGTTATTGGGTTTGCACCTTTTTATCCTTCAGAGAGACAAGGCGGAACGCATAAAGGAGCCTGCCCTGAACTTGATTCAGGGTTCCCTACAATGGTAAAAGTTCCAAATTAGATTGACGTGAGATGAGGATGACGACTTAGGGGTGGATATGTAGACAAAATATTTTTGTTGTGGTATAATCGAGCTATGTATATGTCTTTGAGAGGGGGGCTTAAAATCTTTATAGTTTTTGAAGGTGGCGAGGGTGCTGGCAAAAGCACTCAAATACAGATGCTTTTTGAATATCTATCAAGCCTTGGTCATAATGTTATTGTTACTCGTGAGCCTGGGGGCAACCCTATATCTGAAGCTATACGAGGCATTTTAAAAGACAAAAAAAACGCCGCCATGACAGCCGAGACAGAGAGCCTTTTATACTTTGCTGCCAGAGCTCAACTTATTGCGGATTTTATTAAGCCTCACCTTAGCAAGGGTTATATTATATTGTGTGATAGGTTTGCAATGTCTACCTTTGCTTATCAAGGCTATGCAGGGCAGCTTGATGTTGATAATTTAAAATATATTAACAACTTTGCAACAGAAGGCTTGACGCCTGATGCCACCATCTTTTTAGACATTAACCCTAAAGAGGGCTTAAAAAGAAAAGTGGAGCAAGAAGCCCTTGATAGAATAGAAGAAAAGGGTATCGAATATCACGAAAAGGTGTGGCTGGGGTATAAAAAGCTGGCAGAAGAAGACGATAAGATAGTAACCGTTGATGCTATGATGGCAGTGGATAAAATACATGAGGAAATAAAAAAATATATAGATGGGCTATTACCTACTCGTCATCCTGAGCTTGACTCAGGATCTATGTGGGATAGTGCGTACCCTAATTAGGAGTGCCCTTCTCTAATTAGATCCTGAGTCAAGCTCAGGATGACGATAGTGGAGTGCTGCTTTGCCAAGGAATCTAATGATGGAAGTTAAAGGTTTACAACGACATATAACAAGGAGGAAGTTATTATGAAATTAGTAATGGCTATTATGCACGATGAGGATGCTTTTCAAATTATAGATATTTTAAGTGAAGAGGGCTTTAAAATAACCAAGCTTGCGTCTACAGGCGGCTTTTTACGTTCAGGCAACACTACTATGATTTGTGGTGTGGAGGATGACCGTGTGCAAGAGCTTGTAAGCGTTATTGAAAAGAAGTGTAAATCGAGAAAGCAGATAACGTCTATTAACTCTGCCCACCTTTCAACTGCTGAAAACTATGTGCCATACCCAGTTGAGGTTGTTGTTGGCGGAGCTACGATTTTTGTGCTTGATGTGGCTGAGTTTAAGAGAGTGTAATGCATAGCTTTGACCACATATTAGGTAATGAGATGGTGAAGCGGTCTATGGTGCAATCTATAGGCTTAAACCGCTTGCATCATTCTTACATTATAGCGGGCTCTAAAGGTAGCGGCAAAAAAACATTAGCCAATGCCTTTGCCAAAAGCATTGTTTGTGCAAAGCCCAAAGAGGGCTTAGCTTGTGGTGCTTGCAAGCCTTGTGTAACATTTGACAGCGGCAACAACCCCGATATTGTATATATCAAAAGCGAAAAAGCCACCCTTGGTGTGGGTGAGGTGCGTGAGCAGGTGCTTGAGGGTTTGTCTATATCCCCCCACGGCAAATATCGTGTATATATTATACAAGATGCACACAAAATGACCCCCGCCGCCCAAAACGCAATGCTTTTGACCCTTGAAGAAGGCCCAAAGCACACTATATTTTTGTTGCTAACGGAAAATATAGCTAGCTTTTTGCCTACTGTTTTGTCTCGTTGTATAAAATATCAAACAGCCCCCCTTGGGAGTGAGGTTGTGAGAGAGCATCTTGAAAAAATGGGTGCAGATGGTGAAAAAGCCAAAGCGGCCATAAGTTTGTCAAAGGGCTATATGGGGCAAGCTATAAAAATGGCTATAGATGAAGATTTCATCCAAATGTATAATTGGGTGGTTGATGTGGCCAAAGGCGGCGAAAAAGATATAGTGGAAATTTTTAAAACAGCTAAAGATATGGAGCAATATAAAGACAATATATTTGATGTTTTAGAGGTTTTAAAAAACCACTATAGAGGCCAGATGGTGGAGCATGCCCGCAATGGGCAAGGTGCGTCTAATATTTTGGCAAAAATAAAAATCATAATAGACACGGAAGAGAAGTTAAAAACCAATTGCAATTTTTTGCTTTGTATGGAGACTATGCTGTTGGGCATTTTAAGCCCAGTTTAGATAGATGGAGGTCTAATGAAACAAAACATGATAGAGGTTGTGGGCATTCGCTTTAAGCCTGCTGGCAAGGTATATTACTTTGACCCTAAAACAGACCTTGAGGGGCATTTAAAGCTCGAGAGAGGTGCAGGCGTTATAGCCGAGACTGTAAGGGGCTTAGAATATGGCATATGTGAGATAGAAAACAAAGAGGTGAGGGAAGAAGACGCCTTTTTGCCTTTACGCAAGATTGTTCGCATTGCTTGTGATAAAGATTTAGAGACCCTTGCAGCCAACAAAAAACGAGAAAAAGAAGCCCTTGAAACCTGCATAACAAAAGTGGCAAAGCACAAGCTTGACATGAAGCTGATTGATGTTGAGCTTACTTTTGATGCTACTAAAATTATTTTTTATTTTACGGCAGATGGTAGGATAGACTTTAGAGACCTTGTAAAAGACCTTGCAAGCGTTTTTAGAATGAGGATAGAGCTGCGTCAAATAGGCGTTAGGGATGAATCAAAGCTTTTAAACGGTATTGGCGTGTGTGGCCGCACTTTGTGTTGTGCTACGTTTTTGCCAGAGTTTCACCCTGTTTCTATAAAAATGGCAAAAGACCAAAACCTGTCTTTAAGCCCTAGCAAAATATCTGGCGTGTGCGGTCGTTTAATGTGTTGCTTAAAGTATGAAGAAAGCCACTATGCGGAGCTTAACAAGATAATGCCTAGCGTAGGCGATATTATAAAAACGGCAGACGGCACGGGGGAGGTTGTGTCTACAACTATTTTGAGGCAGACATTGCGTGCAGCCATACGCAAAAACCCTAAAGACGCCCCGTCTATCAACCAATACCACGCTACGGAAATAAAAATTATCAAAAGGGTGGAAGTGTTTGAAGATGACACAGAGGCCAAAAAACACTTTAAAGACGAGGGATAGATGATATCTGACATAGAGCTATTAAAAAATGGCGAGCGTGTGGATGATTTGCAGCTAGATGGCTTAAGAATCATCCAACATCCTGATTATTTTGCCTTTGGCACAGATGCGGTGCTTTTGTCTAACTTTGCCCAGGTGCATAAAGGGCAAAGGCACCTTGACCTTTGCACGGGCAGCGGCATTGTGCCTATTTTACTTACATCTAAAACCAAAGGCGAAAGCTTTGCTGGGGTGGAGATTTTAGAGTATATGGCAGGCATGGCAGCACGGTCGGTGGCTTTAAATGGTCTTTGTGGCAAGCTGTCTATTGTCAAGGGAGATTTAAGGGACAAAGCCCTCTTCCCTAAGGTGTCTTTTGATGTTATCACCGCTAACCCGCCATATATGCCTGTTGGAGGCGGTGCGGCTAGCGTGAACGATCATAAAGCTATAGCAAGGCATGAGGTAATGTGTAAGCTGGAAGATGTGATAGAGGCTGCATCTCGCCTGCTTGTGCCTAATGGAAAGTTTTATATGATACATAGACCCAGCCGCTTGGGGGAGATATTTTCGCTGTTTGAGAGATATGGCTTGGCGGCTAAGGTATTGCAATTTGTGCACCCACGTGTGGGTGAAGCACCTAACCTTGTGTTGGTGCAGGCTACAAAGGGCGGTAGCTTGATGGATATAAAGTTTAAAGAGCCGTTGGTGGTGCATGGGTAGCACTATCGTATTACATCGTCATCCCATGCTTGACACGGGATCTATGTATGATAGTGCATACCCAACTAGGCTTGTCCTCCTCCAATTAGATCCTGAGTCAAGTCTTACCCTTCTGCCTGCGGCAGCAGGAAGACCAAGGGCTCAGGATGACGACTTAGGGGGTCGACTCAACAACAGGTTTATTAGCTGACTTGATCCGCAATCACAATAAGGAGAACACCATGCCTAAAGGAAAACTTTATATATGTGCCACGCCTATAGGCAACCTTGAAGACATCACCCTGCGGGTTTTGCGGGTGCTTGCTGAGGTGGATCTAATAGCGGCGGAAGATACACGCCACACTTTAAAACTCCTTAACCACTTCGAGATTAAAAAACCCCTCACTAGCTATCATGAAAACAACAAAGGCGAAAAGGGGTTATACCTGTTGTCAAAGCTTGAAGAAGGTGCAGACATAGCCTTGGTAAGTGATTGTGGCATGCCAGCCCTGTCTGACCCTGGGCGGGAGCTGATAAACCTTTGCCACGAGGCGGGGGTTTGTGTTGTTATATGCCCTGGGGCATCTGCGGGGCTTTCTGCTCTTGTTTTAAGCGGTTTTGAGGCACACCCCCATGCTTTTGAAGGGTTTTTGCCAAGGGATAAAAAACAAAGGCGAGAGGTGCTTGAAAAGCTATCAAAAGAGACTAGAACCATGGTGTTTTATGAAGCACCCCACCGCATTGTATCTACCCTTGAGGAGTTTTTGAATACCTTTGGAGGAGATAGAAAAATAGCCCTGGTGCGAGAGATTACAAAAAAATTTGAAGAGATACAGTTTGCCACCGTGGTGGAGGCCTTGGAAAGCTATCAAAACAAGACGCCAAAGGGCGAGTTTGTTGTGATTGTAGAGGAGGCGGCTAAAGAAGCCAAAACCTTTCCAGATGATTTAGAAGAGCATTTAAAAATTTATATAGAGCAAGACATGGAAGAAAAAGAGGCGTTAAAAAAGGTAGCGAAAGATAGAGGGCTTGCCAAAAGCCAAGTGTATAACCAATTAAAGCGGTAGCGGAGGTTTACTCGCTCCTCATCACGTACTCACGCCAATCTAATTTGACCTTGTAGGGAATGGATTTATCCATTCCGCTATTGAATTTGCACCTTTTTATCCTTCAACAAGGCAATGCGGAACGCATAAATGCGTTTCCTACAGTGGCAAAAATTCCAAATTAGATTGACGTGTTCCGTGCTTGAGTGCTTGACACGGGATGACAGTTGGGGGTATATAGCATGAACAAGAGGGTTATCAGCTTTTGCATATTGGTTATGGCTATTTTTCTTGTGGCTTGTGGTGGCGTTGTTGAGGATTATCCTGCCATAGAAGACGAGGGCGTCGAAAACGCCACGTGGCAAGGGGCGTATGCGGCTTTTTTGCGAGAGTATCAAGAAAAAAGCGATAGCTTGTTTTTTGTGCTGCATGATTTTGGGCAAACAGACACGCCAGAGCTGATTGTTTTTGGTCAGATTCCATTTGGAGATTTTTATGAGGCGGTTTATGCCTTTAGAGATGGTCAAGTGATTGCGATTGAGGTTGAGGACTATTTAAGTGTAGCGTGGAATTTGCATCATGGAAGGATAGTGCCTAGCGTTGCTAAATCTCTCGAATGTGATTATAGCCTTATAGCGTGGGATGGACATTCAGGAAATTTGTATTATCAAAAAATCACCCTAGAGGGCGATAGATTAGTTCGCAATGGACATGGTAGCATCATTACCTTTGATGGTTATACTTTCATCAAGAGTATCGGCATGGATATTGCCACGGAGGATGAGTTTTTTAGTATATTTGGTAAAGGTGATACACTTGTATATTTTGAGCTAAGCAAATTTGATGATATTATCATAGGAAAACGTACATTTATAGACCGCATACAAATAAACCCCAATGCACCTTTAGAAGAGGCTATATATTTAACTTTTCACCGCATAGCTATTGCTGGCGAATCTACTTATGGAGAAGAAGAGTTTGACGTAACTATTTTGATTTATGATGATGAGGGGCATTTAGTGCAAGAAATATCGGGTTTGCGACAATATTCAACCCATTTTAACCCTATTGATTATGATTGGATGCAATTGTCTTTTGTTGACCTTACTTTTAATGGCTATTTGGATATGAGGCTATTTAGCATTTTTCATAGCGAAAGATACCCTGGCTGGGGGCAGCACTACCATTGGCTTTGGGATAAGGAAGCTGGACAATTTGTTTTTAACGATCAACTAACGGAATTGCTTAGAAGCGTGGAGGTTTGGATTGATGAGGATGCTCAACTTTGGAGCTATAGCTGGAGCGGGAGTGCTGGGAGTGTTCAAGTATCCCATCACTTTGGCTATAGAGATGGCAAGTTTGTGGAGCTTAGACAACAAGAAAGAAATGTTGTGTGGTTGAACCAAAATGATAGAAGTGCCTTTATATTTATCGATGTAGATTCTTGGGCAATAGAAGACACGAGAGAGGGCGGTAACCCTCGTATAATGAATATTAGCATTTATAATAACAATGATGAGCTGATACAAGAAATGCGATATATACGCACAAATTTGCACGAAACGCATTTTTCACCACCTCAACCGCCTAGGGCTGTGCATAGGCTTCCAACCTTTGATATTCACTTTGCGGATTATAATGATGATGGTTATTTGGACTTGGCAGTGGCTGCGTTTACGGGCGGCACTATGAGAAATTCCCCAAGGTTGTATTGGCTTTGGTGCCCTGTGGAAAATTTGTTTGTTAGCAACACATTTTTGGGAGATCTAAGTAGCCAAAGCACTGTTTCATCAAGAGGAGATGGCACGATTATAGCTCAAGCTTATGAAGGGTCAGGGCAATGGGAAGGACATATTTTTAGGTATGTGGATGGCGAGTTTGTGCAAATATGGGATTAGAATGATGGGAATACTCATAAACGTCATCCCAATTCTCTTTGTAGGGAATGGATTTATCCATTCCGCTATTAGGTCTGCACCTTTCTATACTTCAGCAAGATGAAACGGAATGGATAAATCCATTCCCTACATGGGTAAATTGGAATGGCGTGCTACGGGCTTGATGCAGCATGGCGAGTAAAGTTACTAAATCACAATAATATATGGAGGGCTATTATGTCAGAAATATTTAGGGTTTTTGTGGAAAAGAAGGATGGGTACAATATAGAGGCAAAGGGGGAGCTTGCCACCATCACGGGCTATTTGGGCATAAAGAGTGCCAAGGCTTTGCGTGTGGTGCATTGTTATGATGTGCAAGGGCTATCTGCAGATGATTTTGCTTTGTCTATCTCTCAAATTTTATCAGAAGCTAATGTGGATGATGTTTATTGTGATTTAAACCACAACTTAGATGATTTTGTTTTTGGCAAGGCTTTGTTGCCTGGACAGTATGACCAAAGGGCTGATTGGGCTGCTTTTGGCATGCAGGTGCTTACGGGCAAGCTGCCAAAGGTGCGTTATACAAAGTTTTACATAATAGCTGGCGGCCTTTCTAATGAGGATAAAGAGGCGGTTTTAAAGCATTTTATCAACCCAGTTGACTCTATGGAGGCAACCCTTGAAATGCCTAAAACTTTAGAGCAGCAAGCTATAGTGCCTGAAGATGTGAAGGCAGTAGATATTATAAACCTTGATGATAAAGCCCTAGCCCATAAGCATGAAGAGCTTGCCCTTGCTATGTCTATTGAGGATTTTGCCTTTTTTAGGGATTATTTTAAAACAGAGGGTCGCAACCCTACCATAACCGAGGCAAAGATGGTTGATACCTATTGGAGCGACCATTGCCGCCACACTACCTTCCACACTATTTTGGATAATCTAGTGTTTGAGGAAGGTGCTTTTAGTGAGGTTATGGCAGGCACCTATCAAGAGTATTTAAGCCACCGTGCAGAGGTGCACACTAAAGACAAGCCCATAACCATGATGGACATGGCCACAATCGCTACAAAAATATTACGCAAGCGAGGGCTTTTAGGCAACCTTGATATTTCCGAAGAAATAAATGCGGCTTCTTTTGTTGTTGACATTCATGTTGATGGTGTTAAAGAAGAGTGGTTGCTGATGTTTAAAAACGAAACCCACAACCACCCTACAGAGATAGAGCCCTTTGGCGGGGCGGCCACCTGCTTAGGGGGGGCTATACGAGACCCTTTATCAGGTCGCTCATATATTTATCAAGCCATGCGGGTTACAGGCGGGGGCGACCCTCGCAAGCCCCTAAACGAGACCTTGCCAGGCAAGTTACCTCAAAGGCTTATAACCACCCAAGCGGCGGACGGGTATTCGTCATACGGCAACCAGATAGGCTTAGCCGCAGGGCATATTCGTGAGATTTATCATGAAGGTTATGTGGCAAAGCGTATGGAGGTTGGGGCTGTTATAGGGGCTGCTAAAAAAGAAAATGTTATCCGCAATGTGCCGCAAAATGGTGATGTTGTGTTGTTAATAGGCGGCAGGACGGGTCGTGATGGCGTTGGCGGGGCTGCAGGCTCATCTAAAAGCCATGTTGAAAGCTCGCTGGCCACAGCTGGGGCTGAGGTGCAAAAAGGCAACGCTATTGAAGAGAGAAAGCTGCAACGCCTCTTCCGCAACCCTGATTTTTCAAGGCGTATAATACGCTGTAATGACTTTGGGGCGGGGGGTGTGTCTGTCGCTATTGGTGAGCTTGCAGACTCTATCGCCGTTAATTTAGACGCCGTTCGCAAAAAGTATGATGGACTTGACGGCACGGAGCTTGCTATATCTGAATCTCAAGAGCGTATGGCCGTTGTGGTTAAGGCGGCTGATGTGGAGCATTTGATTAACCTTGCCAAAGAAGAAAATGTAGAAGCTTATGAAGTGGCAAAAATAACCGATACAAACCGCCTTGAGATGATGTGGCGTGGTCAAAAGATTGTTGATATTTCAAGGGAATTTTTAAATACATCAGGGGTTGTGCAGCATAGAGATGTGGTTGTTGCTATGCCACTTTTCGCTCCACCTATGCAAAAAGATTTGACGGCTGAAAACTGGCTTGCAAACCTTGCTTGCCTTAATGTAGCCAGCCAAAAGGGCATGATTGAGAATTTTGACTCTACCGTTGGTGCTGGCACGGTTTTAGCACCTTTCGGCGGTAAATATCAGCTCACCCAAGCGGGGGCTATGGCGGCTCGTGTGCCTGTGCTTAAAGGTGAGTGCGACACGGCGTCTCTTATGGCTTTTGGCTTTGACCCTTATATTTCAGAGCAAAGCCCCTACCACGGGGCGGTATATGCTGTGGTGGAGTCTGTAGCTCGCCTTGTGGCTGCAGGGGCGTGTTATACAAAGGTTTATTTAAGCTTTCAAGAATATTTTGAAAGGCTGACAGATGAGAAAAGCTGGGGCAAGCCTGTGGCGGCTTTGCTTGGGGCGCTCCACGCTCAGCTTGGCCTTGAGGTTGCGGCCATTAGCGGTAAAGACTCTATGAGCGGCACTTATAAAGATGCCGCAAACAATATTGAGCTTAAAGTGCCGCCGACGCTTATATCTTTTGGGGCTACCTATGCACCTATCAGCCACATAACCTCTAATGAGTTTAAGGCGGCTGGCAACAAAATAGCCTTGATGAGGGCCGGGGTGTGTCGTTGTGAGTTTGACGCATCAGCTTTCGAGTCTGATTTTACATCAGGCGAAGTGATAGCTGACGAAGTGTGCCCAAAGGCACATGAGGAAGCTAGCACAAAGCATGATGGAAAATCAGCCGAAAGATGTTGTGGAAAACTTGCAACGACACACCCCAAGTTTGATGAACATGGCTTGCCTTGTTTTGATAGTCTTAAGGCTAATTTTGCAAAGCTTAACCAACTTATTACCAGCGGCAATGTTGTGTCTGCCCATGTTGTTGGTTTTGGCGGGCTTGGGGCGGCGATATCTCAAATGGCCTTTGGCAATAAAATTGGGGTTGATGTAGCTTTTGATGGTGATTATTTTGCCAAAGAGGCGGGCATGTTTGTGCTAGAGGTGGCGGGTGATGTTGATGGTGTTGATATAATCGGCAAGACAACCAATAGCGATGTTTTGAAGATAAACGGCATGGAGATAGGCATTGACGCTTGTATTGAAGCATGGATGCAGCCTTTGGAAGATATCTTCCCAACGGGTATTGAGTCTATTGTGGATAAGGCAACTCCTTTGGATTTGCCGCAACGTAAAGCACAAACGCCAATTATTGTTGCGAAAAATAAAGTAGCGAAGCCTAAGGTCTTCCTACCCGTCTTCCCTGGTACAAATTGTGAGTATGACATGGCTCGCAGCTTTGAAGGGGCAGGGGCTGTGGCGGATATATTTGTTATTAACAATCAAAGCCCAGAGGCATTTGATGCAAGCATAAAAGAGATGGTGGGGCGTATACAAAATGCCCAAATCATCGCTTTATCTGGTGGCTTTTCTGCGGCGGATGAGCCTGAAGGTAGTGCAAAGTTTATAGCGGCGGTGCTTTCAAACCCTCACATAAAAGAGGCGGTGCATGGCTTTTTAGATGACAAAGAAGGGCTTATGTTAGGCATTTGCAACGGCTTTCAAGCTCTTGTTAAGCTTGGGCTGCTGCCTTTTGGCAAAATCTCGCCCATTCAGCCAGATTCCCCAACCCTTACCTATAACGGCTTAGGGCGTCATATATCTAATTTGGTTAACACTAAGATTGTATCTAACACCTCCCCTTGGCTTGCTGGCGTTAAAGAGGGAGATATACACCGTGTGGCGGCATCTCACGGGCAGGGGCGTTTTACGGCTAGTGAAGAGCTGGCACGACATCTATTTGAGGCGGGGCAGGTGGCAAGCGTGTATGTTGACCTAGCAGGCAACCCTACAATGGATCTGCCTTATAACCCTAACGGCTCCTTTATGGCAATAGAAGGCATAACAGACCCTACAGGCCGCATACTAGGCAAAATGTGCCATAGTGAGCGTGGGGCGTTATACAAAAACATCCCAGGGGATTTTGACCAGAAGATATTTGAGGCTGCTGTGGACTATTATAGGTAATACTTTTCGGCTTTCTTGGCTTGCTGCCCTTAACATGCTTATCTAGTATCATTGCGACTCTCTAGTCGCCATCATGAATCTCCCCTACCGTCATCCTGAGCTTGACTCAGGATCTATGTGGGGTAGTGCATACCTTGATTAGGGCTGTCTACTTCTCCAATTAGATCCTGAGTCAAGCTTCAGGATGACGGTAGGGAGGGACTCATCATTTCTATCACAAGAAACAACTTGCAAAAATCAAAACTCCTTCATAAAATGCTAAAAGCAGTATCAATTAGCACGAGAAGGAGTTTTTTCATGTCCATTTTTCAAAGAAGCCCTCTTGGCCAGCGTGGGGGCATGTCTCAAAACCAACTTACGCAAAATAATCAAATAAAAAATGCTCCACATGGAGCACACCAGCATAACCCTCAAATTCAGCACCCTCACAACCAAAACTTTAGAAATCAAAACTCACAAGGCCAAGCACCATACCACGACCCTAGTGTTCGCTTTGAGCCATATAACCCACAAAACACACCCCATAGCACACATCAACAAAACCAACACACCCAGCCACACCCAGCCCCTCAAGCACCGCCGCTAGGGCTACCTGCTCACAACATGAAAGCTACGCAAGACGCAAGGGCGGGGCAAAGCACCAAAGCTGTGTCTCTATATGATGATTTTAAAAAGCTTGCCCAAGCGGAGGCTAATAGCATTGCTTTTTATGACCATTTGGCAAACCACAAAGACGCAAGGGATGAACATAAGCAATATATTGCAACCATAATCGAAAATAAAAAAACAGCACAAAGCCATCTAACACGTGCCATGGGGAGGGATTTAGCCACAACCCAAGGCATGGCACACCCTCCTGAAAGCCTGCATCAAGGGTTGGCTTATGCTGTTTTGCAAGAAAGCGAGCTTTTGCGGCATATTGCAAAGGTTTATGAAAATGTGGAGGAAGCAAAGCTTGCAAAGCTGATGTCTATTTTAATGTATAACAAAACCGCTGATATAGCTACTTTAGCAGCTTTAAGACTATAGACAAAGTCTATTATACCTGTCGTCATCCCGTGCTCACGTCATTCCGATTTGCACTCACATCGTCATTGCGGATCAAGCCCGCATAGACTTGTAGCGAAGCAGCCTCTCAACCTCCCTAAGTCGTCATCCTGAGCCCTTGGTCTTCCTGCTGCCGCAGGCAGAAGGAAGACCAAGGGCTCAGGATGACGACACTTGGGTTTGTACACGCCTACATACTTGACGGCTATAAAATAAACTTCTCAATCACCTCTGCCACCGCACCTTGGTGGCTTTCTTTTGTTGTAACAAAGTTTGACAAGTCTTTAAGGTGGTCAACGGCATTTGCAACGGCAACGCCCATGCCAGCGGCCTCTATCATGGTTAAATCGTTATAATTGTCTCCAATGGCGATAACCTGCTCTAGGGGGATGCCCTTTTTGGCACAAAGCCATTTTAGAGCATTGCCCTTGCTGGCCGCCACAGGGCCCACCTCTAATATATATTCTGAAGAAAACACCACATCAGCTTTGCCCTTTAAAGACGCTAGAAGGTGAGATTTTAAAAGCTCTCCATCTACCTTGGCGGATAAAAAAATCACTTTAACTATATTATCAAGAGCTTTTGCATCCCCCAATATATCTGCCGAGAACCGCATATCCACCTGAGATATGTTTTTGTATTCTTCAGCCCATTTGCTGCCTTCTTCTGTCAGCACGTTTTTTTCGTCAAGGTATATAAAAACCTCAACAGGTCGCTTTTCTTTTTTGAAGATCTCGATAGCCTCTATAGCCAGCTCTTTTGATAAAATGTCTTGATATACAACTTTGTCTTGCTCTATATCATAAACTGTGCCGCCGTTAAAGCCTATTACAAAGCTGTTTTTAGGGTTTATACCGATGTCTTTGTGAATGGTTTTAAGGCTAGAATAAGAGCGGCCAGAGCATAGTATAAAAGCCACGCCAAGCCCCTCTGCTTTAAGTATGGCATCTTTATTTTCTTGAGGCACTTTAAGGTCTGGGTCGTTTAAAGTGCCGTCTACGTCGGAAAAAATTATTTTGTACATGGCTACTCTCCTTTATTGACAAAGCCTATGGCGTGGTGTATAATCGAAACAACTATAAAGCTAGGGGTGCTGCTACTTATGTAGAGGCTGAGAAATACCCTTATAACCTGATGCAGATAATGCTGCCGAAGGGAAGCTGGTGCTTTTTTATTTTTTAAATTCACCTCCTAGCTGATTATCACGCTTAGGAGGGTTTTTATGTTTTATGAAATAGGTGCAGAGCTGCAAAGGCTATTACGTACGGATTTAGGCTCTTTTGCTATGTTGCTGCTGGCAACCATCACCTTTATCGCTATAAGTGGCAAAATGTTTAAAAAAGCAAATCTAAGCACAAAAACCCTTGTATATGCAGGCATGGCTTTGGCTCTTGCCTTTATTTTGTCGTTATTTAGGCCTTTCTCCATGCCTCTTGGCGGGTCTGTGTCGCCATTGTCTATGTTTTTTGTGAGCATAGTGGGTATTTGGTTTGGCCCAGGCATTGGCCTTGTGGCGGGTGTGTCCTTCGGGCTTTTACGCCTTGCTGCTAACCCTAGCATAATCCACCCTCTACAGCTGTTTTTAGATTACCCCCTAGCCTTTGGCATGCTTGGCCTTTCGGGGTTTTTTAGCAAGAGGAGAAACGGCTTGGCTATGGGCTTTTTAGTTGCCGCTACAGGCAGGTGGCTGATGCACACCATTGCTGGCTATGCTTTTTGGGTGCGGGTGTGGCCTCCTGAGGGGTGGAGTAGCTATTTGTTGTTTTCTATGGCGTATAACGGGCTGTATATCTATGCGGAGGTTGCGATTACCCTCATAATAGTTGCCTTTCCATCCGTCCGTAAGGCTTTGGATGTGTTGCGTAGGCAGACTACTTCTTAATTACCATCCCAGCCCCTCTTGCCATTTCGACTAACGCTCTACCTTTCGTCATTAGGCTTGTAGTAAAACTAAAAGGCATTAAACTCCCCTAAGTCGTCATCCCGTGCTTGACACGGGATCTAATTGGAGAAGGGCAGTCCTAGTTGAGGTTGTCCACTATCATACATAGATCCCGTGTCAAGCACGGGATGACGACTTAGGAGGGATTGAGGGGAAGATCGGAGAGCTACTTCTTAATAATCTCCATTATACGCTCTAAGTCAGCGGTGGAGCTGTAGTTTATCTCTATCTTACCTCCACCTTTTTTGTTGTCTTTAATAGCGACTTTTGTGCCAAAAAAGCTTCCAAAATCTTTTGTAAAGTGGTCATAGGTCTTTTTTAAAGGCTTGGCCGCTTTTTTAGCTTGGCCAGTAGGCTTTGTGCGAGATAGCTCTTCGGTTTGACGCACGTTTAAGCCTTCATCTACAACTCGGTTGGCTAGCTCTAGTTGAAAATCAGGGCACTCTACAGCCAAAATAGCTTTGGCATGACCCATGCTTATTTTTTCTGAAGATATTAAATCTAAAATAGTGTCATCAAGCTTTAGCACTCGCATACAGTTGGATATATGGCTGCGGCTTTTGCCTATTTTTTTTGCAATCTCACCCTGTGTCATGCCAAACTCATCAGCAAGGCGTTTATAGCAGTTTGCCTCTTCAATGGGGTTTAAATCTTCTCTTTGGATGTTTTCGATAAGGGCTATGCCTAGTATCTCAAGGTCGCTATACTCCCTTAGAATAACGGGCAGCTTTTTAAGGCCTGCTTGGGTGGCGGCTCTAAAACGCCTCTCCCCCGCAACTATTATGTATTTGTCGCCAGTTTTTTTAACAACTAGGGGCTGTATAATGCCAAACTCTTTTATAGATGCTGCTAGCTCCTCTATCTCAGGGGCTTTAAAATATTTTCTTGGTTGGTTTTCGTTGGGGTATATTTTTTTTATGTCTATCTCTAAAATATTGTCGCTAGATGTTTTTTCTACAGGAGATTGAGCTATCAAGGCACTTAAGCCTCTACCCAACCCTTTGCTACCTAGCCCTTTTTGTGTTTTACCCATGCTATATTGCCTCCTTGTTAATAACTTCTTGTGCTAGTGCCTTGTATGCCTCGCTGCCTTTAGACCTTGGGTCATACACATTTATAGGCAGGCCGTGGCTTGGTGCCTCGCTTAAACGCACATTACGGGGGATGATGCTGTTGTATATATTAGCTTCAAGATGGGCTCTAACCTCTTTTACCACCTGTGCTGAAAGGTTTGTTCTAGGGTCATACATAGTGAAAACAACCCCTTCAAGAGACAAACGCCTGTTTAAGTTTTTGTTGACAAGGTCTATGGTGTGCATAAGCTGGCTTAAGCCCTCCATGGCAAAATATTCACATTGTAAAGGCACCAAAACCGTGTCAGAGGCTGATAGAGCGTTTACCGTCAAGATATTTAAAGACGGGGGGCAGTCTATCAAAACAAAATCATAAAGGTATTTTAAATCTGCTAAAATACGCTTTAAAATAAACTCCCTCTCTTCAAAATGCACAAGCTCAATCTCCGCACCTGAAAGCTCTACGTTGGTGGGCAGCACATGAAGGTTATCAAAAGCCGTTTTTGCTATGGCTTGGTCTACCCTTTTTTCTCCAAGCAAAAGTTGATATACGGTGGCTTCTAGGTTGTTTTTGTCAAGGCCAAGGCCGCTTGTGGCGTTGCCTTGAGGGTCAAGGTCTATCACCAGCACTTTTTTGCCAGCTTCGGCAAGGCAGGCTGCTAGGTTGATTGACGTGGTTGTTTTGCCTACTCCGCCTTTTTGGTTTGCGATGGATATAATTCTACTCATTTCTCTACCTCATTTTAATAATACTATTCCGCAACTAAAATCCTCGCAAAATCTTGTCTTTTTACACCAATACTTCCTTGAAAAAATCCTACGATTTTTGGCAAGGCTTTAGCTGTGGAATAATATAAACTTTTTCTTATGAATCTTATTATACAATATCATATCATAAAAAATCGAAGTTTGCAATAAAAATGTTCCACGTGAAATGAATTAGCAAATGCTCACCACCATTTGCTCACCATCAACCCACATTAAACACGGGGTTATGCTCAAGTTCCACGTGAAACAAAAATGCCATTAAGGCTCTAAACGAAGCACTATTTTCTTTTAAAAAACTTCACAAAGATAAATATCAAGCACAAAACCCCAAGGCCTAGCAGCAAGGCAAAAAAATTTATTGTAGAGCTTATAAAAGTTTGTGTTATGGTTGGTGCAAAGGTTGCTTGTGTTGCTTGTGCCTCTATAGCCTCTGCAAAAAATGGATATAAAAGAAACACAACCACAGCAGACACAAAGCCATGAAACACCTTTGCAACCACATAAAGCCCTTGGTTTAAATCCGTCTTGCTTACAAAGCTTAGGGTTTGAAACATTATAGAAAGCCCGCCAAAAGAGATGATGCCAACAGCGATACCTGCCGCCAAGGCAGACGCACCCTCTTGGCTTATGGCGGCCACCCCCCCTGCTGCCTCTAAAAGCCCTTTTACAACCCCTTCTGCATAGGCACTCTCTGGCAAAATATTTAAAACACCCACCCGCACCAAAAGGACAGACACCACGGAGAACAAAACCATAAACCCGCCTATAAGTACCATTGTCTCCATAGCGTTTTTCACGGCCTCCCCTAAAACTTTGCCAAAGGGCTGCTTTTTATCAACAACAAGCATTTTATAGCTTTCATCATGGTCAACATCCCTGTCTTTTCTTGCGAAAAGAGATAGGGTAAAGCCTATCAAAACAGCTACACCATAGTGAGCAATCAAAATAAGATAACCCAAAGCAGGTGAGGCAAACATGCCAACGCCAACCGCCCCCAAAATAAACAAAGGCCCCCCGTTGTTTGTAAAGGCTAAAAGCCTTTGAGCATCACTTTTACTAAGCTCGCCTTTTTGACGCATCTCACAAACAATTTTAGCCCCCACGGGGTAGCCTGATATCATGCCCATGGCAAAAGGAAAGCAAGCCTTGCCAGGCAGCTTAAAAACAAACCTCATCAAAGGGTTTAAAAAAACACCCAACACCTTAACAACACCTAAAGCCATTAAAACATTAGCCCCTATAACAAAAGGTAAAATGCCAGGCAACACATTGTTAAACCACAAAAAAAGCCCATCACGCGCCCCTTGCAAAGCCACGCTTGGAAAGGCAATAATCAACACATTTATAGCAGCCACCAACAATATCAAAGGCAACACACTTTTTTTGATTTTCATCTAGCCCCACTCCCTTTTCTTATTAAAATAATACTCCCCTTCACAAGAAAAAAGACTAGCCCTTAAGCTAAAAGTTTGATACAATGTAGATAGAGGTGATTGAGGTGGATGCTAACAAAGATAAGGGCAATTATGGCGAGGCGGTTGTGCTTGGCTACTTGCAAGGCAAGGGGTATGAAATTTTAAAGCAAAACTACAAAAAATATGATGGAGAAATTGATATAATAGCCCAAGATGGGGAGTATATTGTTTTTATAGAGGTTAAATATCGCCGTGGTGCTGGCTTTGGTGATGGGCTAGAGGCTATAACCCGTGCTAAGCAAAAAAGAATTGTGAAGACGGCAAAGGCCTACCTTTATGAAGAGAAAAAGTGGGATGCAGCCTGCCGTTTTGATGTTTTAAGTGTTTTTGGGCGAGAGGTTTTGGAGATTGAGCATATAGAGAATGTTTTTGGGGAATGATCCTTAGTTGTCATCCTGAGCTTGACTCAGGATCTAATTGGAGCAGGACAGGCTTAGTTGGGCATCCACTATCATACATAGATCCTGAGTCAAGCTCAGGATGACGTCAATTTAGTTTAACCTTGTAGGGAGTGGATTCATCCACTCCGCCTTGCCTATCTGAAGGATTAGTGAGTGATAATCCAATAATGTCGGAAGGGATAAATCCCTTCCCTACAACGATAGATGAGCAAATTGGGATGACTAGTGGGGCTAAGCTCGCAAAGACAATTGGAGATGAAATAATGATTTTAGAAAAAAACGGCTTAAAATATTTTGTCTTTAAGCATATAACAGACATAGGCATACCCCATTGCATATCCACCCGTGTGGGCGGCGTGTCTAGTGGGGTTTATTCGTCTTTAAACCTTACCTACACCACAGGGGATGATAAAGATGCGGTGGATGCCAACTATCAAAAGCTTTGCGATGCTTTGGGTTTTGATATGAGCAATATGGCAAAAACCAAGCAGGTGCATGGCACAAATATCGCCAAAGTAGACGAGGCAGGGGTATATGGCGATACAGATGGGTTGATGACGAACAAGACGGGCATTGCCTTAACCACATATTATGCCGACTGTGTGCCTTTGCTTTTTTATGACCCTAAAAAGAACATCGCCGCCAATGCACATGCAGGGTGGCGTGGCGTTGCGGAGGATATGGCAGGCAAGGTGGTGGCCGCTATGATAAAGCAATATGGATGCGACCCTAAAGATGTTTTGGTAGGCATTGGGCCGTCTATTTCCGTTAAAAATTTTGTGGTTGGACAAGATGTTGCAAATATTTTTAAAAAACAACTTCCCTTTTCCGAAGAATTCATATATAATAGTAGGAATGAGCAAGACAAGCTTAATGTTGATTTGTGGCAAATATGCCGCAGCTCTTTGCTTAGAGCTGGCGTTATAGACGCAAATATAGAAATTGCAGGCCTATGCACTTATGATAATGACCAGCTGTTTTTCTCCCATAGGAGGGATGGCATGGCTCGTGGTGGCATGGCGGCTTTTATAAAAATTAAAAATGAAAAGTGAAAAAAGAAAAGTGAAAAAAGAAATTTTAAAAATCGAAAAAAAATCAATAGCAGAAGAGATGGGCATTGAGGCGGGAGACTGGCTAATATCCATTAACGACATTGCTATTGTTGACATATTTGACTATCGCCTGTGTTGCCGTGAAGAGTATTTAGAGGTGCTTGTAGAAAAGGCTGATGGAGAGCAATGGCTGTTAGAGATTGACAAAGACGAGGATGAAGAGCTTGGCCTTGTTTTTGAAAATGATTTGATGGACAATATGCGAGGTTGCGGCAACAAATGCCTGTTTTGCTTTATTGACCAAAACCCCCTAGGCATGAGGGATAGCTTGTATTTTAAAGATGATGACTATCGCTTGTCGTTTTTGCATGGCAACTATATCACCCTTACCAACATGACAAAGGCTGATGTGGAGCGGATTTTAAAGCACCGCATCTCACCTATTAATATATCAATTCACGCTACTTGCCCAAAGCTCCGTGTAGAGATGATGGGCAACCCTCAAGCTGGGCGTTCCCTTGATTTTTTAAAGGATTTGGCTGATGGAGGTATTGCACTTTCTCTTCAGATTGTGCTTTGCAAAGGCTATAACGATGGAGAAAACCTTGATAAAACTATTTATGATTTAAGCAGATATATACCTCGAGGCGGGGCGGGTTGCTCGCTGGCAGTTGTGCCTGTGGGGTTGACAAAGCATAGAGAGGGGCTTACGCAACTTGAGCCTTTTGATAAAGAGAGTTGCCAAGCCGTTATAGAGCAAATAACCAGCTGGCAGGGCAAGTTGCTTAAAGAAATAGGCACTAGATTTGTTTTTATAGCTGATGAATTTTACCTTAAAGCAGGGCATCCGTTGCCTAAGTGTGATGAGTATGAAGACTTTTTGCAGATAGATAATGGCATAGGCATGTTGCGGGCTTTTAAGGATGAGTTTTATGAGGAGCTGGCACATACCAAGGCTTTTGTGCCAAGTGAGAAAATAACCATTGCCACGGGGGTGGCGGCTGCTCCCTTTATACGCCATTTGGCGGGCAAGGTAAGCCAAGATATTGATGTGGTGGCCATTAAAAATGATTTTTATGGCAGGCATATTACTGTGGCGGGGCTTTTGACGGGGCAGGATATTGCAAAACAGCTGGCTGATAGGGAGCTTGGGGAGAGGGTGCTTTTGCCTTCGTCTTGCTTGAAGGCTGGGGAAGATGTGTTTTTGGATGATATGACATTGGAGGAGTTGTCCCGAAAAGTAGGCAGGCAAGTGATTGTGGTTGATGGGGAAGGGTTGGATTTTGTGGAGGCTCTGATGGCGTAATAATGACCTCATCCCACCCTTCCTAGTCGTCATCCTGAGCTTGACTCAGGATCTATGTATGATAGTGGACACCCAACTAAGCCTGCCCTTCTCCAATTAGATCCTGAGTCAAGTCTTACCCTTCTGCCTGCGACAGCAGGAAGACCAAGGGCTCAGGATGACGAACTGTGAGGGCACGGGATGACGGTAGGGGTGTAGGGTAGGCTCAAAAAGATAAGGAGAAAATATGCAACCAATTGTAGCGATTGTGGGTCGCCCTAATGTGGGCAAATCCACCTTATATAATAGAATAGCGGGGGAGAGGCTGTCTATAGTTGAAGACACCCCAGGGGTTACTCGAGATAGGCTATACACCCAAACCAGCTGGCTTAAGCACAACTTTTTGCTGGTGGACACTGGCGGCCTTGACTTTTCGGAGCATGACACCATCACCGAGCAAATTCGTGTGCAGGCTCAGCTTGCTATAGAAACGGCAACTGT
This sequence comes from Defluviitaleaceae bacterium, assembly GCA_009781815.1. GTDB lineage: Bacteria > Bacillota > Clostridia > Lachnospirales > WRAX01 > WQVB01. Next base: position 3,521 of record WQVB01000001.1, on the reverse strand, counting down.
GGTTATTTTTGTGGTGGACGGCAAAGCAGGGCTGACGGAGGGGGATATAGAGGCCGCAAACATCCTCCGCCGCAGCGGCAAGCCTGTGGTGCTTGTGGTTAACAAGCTTGATGACATTAAGCTTGATGCCCATGCTTATGAGTTTTACTCTCTAGGCCTTGGCGAACCCTTTCCCGTGTCTGCTGCAAATATGCTTGGCTTGGGGGATATGCTAGATGCTGTTTGCGACTTTTTCCCTAAAGATAAAGCATATGAAGATGATGAGGATGTAATCAAAATAGCCATTATAGGCAAGCCTAATGTGGGCAAATCCTCCATCATCAACCGTATATTAGGCGAAGAGCGTGTTATAGTGTCTGACGTGGCGGGCACCACACGAGATGCGGTAGACACATACTACGAAAAAGATGGACAAAGGTATATGTTTATCGACACGGCAGGTATACGACGCCGTAGCAAGATAAAAGAAGATATTGAAAAATATAGCCTTATACGAGCTGTATCTGCTGTGGAGCGTTGTGATGTTGCTATCATGGTTATCTCCGCAGAAGAAGGCATAACAGACCAAGACACAAAAATAGCGGGCATAGCCCATGAAAAAGGCAAAGCCGCCATTATTGTAGTAAATAAGTGGGACATGGTTGAAAAAGACAACAAAACCATGAAAAAGTATGATGCAGATATTGAAGATAGGCTAAAATATATGCCCTATGCCCCAAAGCTTTACATCTCAGCCCTAACGGGGCAGCGTGTGCCTAACTTGTTTGAGCAAATAAACATGGTATATGCTAACGCTTGCTTGCGTATACAAACGGGCATTTTGAATGAGGTGCTTGTGGAGGCGCTGGCTAGAAACCAGCCGCCAGCGGTTAAAGGTGTGTCGTTAAAGGTTTATTATATGACCCAAGTATCCATCAAGCCACCAACTTTTGTGCTTTTTGTTAACAACAGCGAGCTTTTGCACTTTTCATATAGACGATATTTGGAAAATCAAATACGCCAAAACTTTGGCTTTAAAGGCACCCCAATACATTTTATAGTAAAGAATAGGAGCTAAAAGATATGGCACAATGGGTTTATGATTTGCCCACATGGGCGTATATTGCATTTTTTGTTTTAATAGGCTACCCTTTTGGGGCTTTGCAATCTGCCTATTTTATCGCCAAGGTCTTTGGCAAAATAAACATTAAAGAGCATGGCAGCGGCAACGCAGGGGCAACAAATGTATATAGGGTAATGGGCATAAGGCCTGGGCTTTGTGTGCTTGTTTTTGATATTTTAAAAACCATTACGCCTATTATTATCATCAACGCCTTTATGTATAGCGGCCGCATATGGGATATATCTGCGGCAGAGTACATACCAGGGCTTTTAGTTGGTGTTGGCGTGTTTATGGGGCATTGCTTCCCTTTCTTTTTAAAGTTTAACGGGGGCAAGGGGGTGGCCTGTGCCATCGGCATTTTAATAATGTTTGACCCTATAATCTTAGCTATTGTTTTAGGCATTTGCATCCTTATTGTGCTTGCTACACGCTATATATCGCTGGCATCTTCTACGGGCTTTATATCTCTCGGTATTGTAACCACCACCTTGTACACTGAATACCCCACGATTATATCGATTGCTTGGGTGCTGGCTGTTGTAGGTGTGTTTAACCACCGTAAGAATATAAAATGGCTGCTTTCGGGTGAAGAAAAGCGGTTTAATTTTAAGGGCGGTAGCAAGAAGGCCTAGTTTTGCTTTGATGCTATTTCGCCCTCCTAGTCGTCATCCCGTGCTCACGTCATTCTAATTTGTCGATTACTCGAGATCGTCATTGCGGACTTGATCCGCAATCCCCTTCCTTCCTGAAGGGTTCAATTGTGAGACAATTAGTAGTCGAAGTAGCGTCATGAAGGTGGGGGATTGCGGATCAAGTCCGCAATGACGATGAGACGGTTGTGTCTTTTCATATAAAATAGGATGACGACTAGGAGAGGATCTTTTTAACTAATTGGAATAAATAGGCAGTTTTCTGACTATATTTTACTTATACCCAATTTTCAAAAATGGGACAAGAAGATATAGGAGGATGCATTATGAGTGCAGAAGCATATAACTTTCCAATAGAGAAAAAGCCAAAAAAGAGAAGGGTTGCCCTAGATAAAAAGCGGCAAAGCCTATCTCTATCAAAAGAAGATATTTTCATTTTAACCACCCTTGAGAAAATAAAAAGCGACCTTGAGCTTATCCATGCCTCTTTAGATATGGTTACAGACCCTGACTTAATAGACAGCTTTATATACGAGATAAATGCCTTAAACACTCGATATAAATTTTACTTGCAGCTGTGTAAAGAAAGAGATATTGTGTCTGCCATGTTTTAATACTATCCCCAAACCAAAACCCATCCAATCTTGTATAGGTTTTAGATTGAGAGTAGTATAAATCAAAGAGGGAGCAAAAGAAATGGATATTCTTCAAAACCTTAGCCAAAACATTTTGTTTTGGGCTGCTGTTTTTGCTATAGTTATAATAGGCATTTTGCTGGCTACAAAACGTATGAAAAAAGCCTTGATTTTTACATCTAAAGGTGTGGTTGGCATGGGGGTTATGTGGGGCATAAACCTTTTGATATATACCTTTAACATAGGCATATCAACCCCTGGTGTAAACTTTTTTACAATGGGCATTGCTACGTTTTTAGGTGCACCTGGTATATTGATGATGTATGGAATAAACTTTTTTGCTTAGAAAGCTTTTTATGCAATGAAAAAAACATATGATGATTTTACAATTTCATTAGATGCAATTTTGAAGAGGGCAGGTTATGTTGAAGTGAGAACGCCTGTCTCTTTTCTGAACCTATGGGCAGGAGAAAGCCACGTGGGAGTGCATATTTATATAAGCTACAATATGGAAGATAAAGATGCAGAGAGCCTAAAAGCCATAGTAGACAGCCTAGTTATGGAGCTTTTAAAACAACTGCCCCGAACACCAAGGTATTGGGTTATTTTTAATATATTTTTTGGCGAGGGTGAATACCCCCACATTAACGCTCAAGAAAGCTTTGACCCCATTAACGGCGGGCAGCATGATGTGTTTTTTGCTGTGGATGGGCTGCGAGTGCGTTACAATCCAAAAGGTTCGGCAAAGGTTAACAAAGCTCTTGATAAAATAGAGGAGGCTCTTGAGGGTGAAGGGGCTAAAACTTTGAAAGATAAGGTGCTTGCCCCTGCAAAGTTTCCAATTTTCTCATGCCTTTTTATAGCTATAAATATTATAATGTTTATAGTGTTAGAAACCAATGGCGGGTCGCAAGATGTGGCTACCTTGCTTCGCTTTGGAGCTGCACATTATCACCTAACCTTTACAAACTTAGAGCTTTATCGCCTTGTATCACCTATTTTTTTGCATATTGGTTTTGTGCATTTGTTTTTTAACACCACTTGGATTTGGATAGCGGGCAGCAAGCTAGAAAGGCATGTGGGCTCTTTTAAGTTTTTGTTGCTATATATCATAAGCGGCGTTGTGGGCAATGT